>JAQVYS010000084.1 GCA_028708605.1 Bacillota bacterium | reverse complement strand
AAAAGTGCCGGAGGGTAAGAATATGCAAGATGCCAAAAAGAGGACACATAGCTCTAAAGCAGTGGACACAATAATTGGAAAGAACACTGATCTTTCAGGGACTATTAAGACCACAGGTGCAGTTCGTATTGACGGTAATTTTGAGGGAAACATTAATACGACTTCAGATGTGGTAATTGGTGAAGATGGCAGTGTCGCTGCAGATATACAAGCAGTTAACATTACAATTGCAGGTAAGGTTGAAGGCAATGTTGAGGTTAAAGGTCGTTTGGAATTAGTACCGACGGGGTCGCTTATCGGAAACGCAAAGGTCGGTGTGCTTGTTATCGATGAAGGTGCACGGTTAGAAGGACAGATTGAAATGGTTGTTAAAGAGGGTCAAAAGATTGTAAAACAACAAGTAGAACCTAAAAAAGAAATAGCTTCTAAATAAAATAAAGAAACTGAGGTAGATAAGCCTCAGTTTCTTTTATTAATTGGCTACCAAGAGGTAAACCAAGGTGAGTCTATTCTATCCACTTTGAAGCTGCAGCTGTAGTTGTAGTAGGTCCTACTGCCAAAGAAAGCTTTGTTACAGCTTCGCCAATAGATGAAGCTAATAGTTCAGCCATTTGCATGACTAAGTTTAATCTGGTGTTTTGTAGGACGAAATACTCCATGAATCCTCCTACATTTACAATTCCTACAATATTCATATCTCCGATTTCTGGGAGTTCCTTATTAACTCCTGTCCCAGGCTTTAGGGATCCTTCTTTACAACTTAAATAACCAATGCTTTCTGATTGACCTAAACAAGCATCTAAGGCAATAATATAAGGACCTTTTAATTTTAAATTTATCTCGGCTACTTTTTCCGTTAAATTTGCAGCATGGACAGGGTCTTCTAGAGTTCCAAATACAGGTATTGTTGGGAAATCTCTAGACAACAAAGTTCCTGTTAATGGTCCCAAGGAATCTCCGGTAGAGCGATCTGTGCCAATACATACTATGGCAAGTTGTTTACCAGTAGAAAGATATTTTGTCTGTAATTTTTTGAACAATTGATTTGTGAGTTTTTCATAGGCAGCTTCATCTTTGTAATGCACCCTAAATTGCTGGGTTTCTTGTCCTCCAAAAGGCCACATGAGCATCGTCCTCTCTAGTTGGGATGGGTAGATCACTCACAGTCAGTATATGTAAAATCGTTAAAAATATTCCCGAAAAACAAAAACCTGTACAATAATTTAATTATTATACAGGTTATATTTAAAAAATTATGGTGCGGCTACCAGGAATCGAACCTGGGCAACCGGCTCCGGAGGCCGGTGCTCTATCCCCTGAGCTATAGCCGCACATTTACAAATAAATTATAGCATAGCACTGAAAAACTAACAAGTTTGAGACTGTATTCAAACGGTTTGGACTATTAACGGATTGTTTAGGGGTTTTATCTGAGAACCGCTCGAGTTATTTTGTTTTTGAATATTATAACTGGGATAATGTAGTATCTGTGGTATAATATTTTCCATAATCATATTGATTATCTCTTCGAGCCAAACTTAGTTGTAGAATGTTAAAAAGAAGGGCTTGGTTTGTACTTAGGTTTGGTTTCAGATGGGTTTATAGTCATCAAAAAGAGGATAGAGGATCTAGATAAGATAGATAGCTATTATTGTCATTGTATAGAAATATGAAAGGAGTATCTCTGATTGCTTACAAGTGGAATAATCGGCCTACCTATGGTAGGCAAAACAACTATTTTTAACCTGCTTACAGAGTCACAAACTGAAGTATCTAGCTTCTATTCAGGAAAGGTGTCATCTAACGTTGGGATGGCAAGGGTTCCTGATAAACGCATGCAAAGACTAAAGGAAATGTTTAGTCCTCAAAAATATACTCGTGCAGTAATTCAGGTTACTGATGTACCTGGTCTTGTTGCAGGATCAAGCGAAGGAAAAGGTACTGGCAATAAGTTTCTAGCTGATGTTAGACAAGTGGATGCTTTAATACAAGTTGTGAGGGCATTTGGCGGTTCAGTACCACATATAGAAGACTCCATTGATCCAGTAAGAGATTACAACATTCTTACCACCGAACTCATTCTTGCCGATCTTCAGGTTATGGAAGGTCGAAAAGAGAGACTTACTACTGGTAAGAAGAAAAAAGTTGAGAACTATGAAGAGGATTTAGCTTTAACAGAAAAATGCATTGCAGTACTAGAAGATGGAAAGCCAATAAGTTCTTTGGATTTAAGTGCTGAGGAACGGCTTTTTATACGAGATTTCGGTCTACTTACACAAAAGCCTATGCTTTTGGTGGTTAATGTAGATGAAGATCAATATAGGAATAAGTCCTATCCAGGCAAAGACGAACTAGAGGCACTCGCCAATGATTTTAACTACCCTTTAGTTGTAATATGCGGTCAGCTGGAAATGGATCTTATTCAACTTGACAGTGAAGAAAAAGCATTGTTTATGGATGATCTCGGGATAACAGAACCGGGAATTAACCTCATAGCAAGATCTACGTACAAGCTATTAGGATTAATCTCCTTTTTTACAGTTGGTGAAGATGAAGTAAGAGCATGGACGATCAGAAAAGGAGAGAACGCTAAAGAAGCTGCAAGTGCAATCCACTCAGACATTTCTCGTGGATTTATTAGAGCTGAAGTAGTGTCATATGAAGATTTTATTAAAGCAGGCTCTGAATCAAAAGCTAAAGATATGGGCGTTTTTAGATTAGAAGGTAAAGACTACACCGTTTGTGATGGTGATATTATTAGTTTCCGATTTAATGTGTAAGAGATTAACATCAGGGAGGTCTGTCAATAATGTTTATTAACGAACTAGCAAATTTTGACCCAGAGATATTAGATGTACTGCGCAAAGAAGCAAATAGAGAAAACGATAAGCTCGAGCTAATAGCCTCAGAGAATTTTGTGTCACCTAGTGTTTTAGCGGCACAAGGTTCAGTTTTGACAAACAAATATGCGGAAGGCTACCCTGAAAAACGTTATTATGGTGGTTGTGAGTATGTTGATATTGCAGAGAGTTTAGCCATAGAGAGAGCTAAAAAGCTCTTTGGAGCAGAACATGCAAATGTCCAGCCTCATGCAGGTGCCCAGGCAAATACATCCGTATATTTTGCTGTATTGAAACCAGGGGATACTGTACTTGGCATGAACCTAGCTCATGGTGGCCACTTGACGCATGGACATCCTATTAACTTCTCTGGTACTTATTTTAATTTTGTACCTTATGGTGTTAGTAAAGAAACAGAAAGAATCGATTATAATGAAGTGGAAAAATTAGCACTAGAGCATAAACCCAAGCTCATTGTAGCAGGAGCTAGTGCATATCCCAGAATCATCGATTTTGCAGCATTAAAACAAATTGCTGATAAAGCTGGTTCGCTTCTTATGATAGATATGGCTCATATTGCAGGCTTAGTTGCTGCTGGACTACATCCATCTCCCGTACCATATGCTGATTTTGTTACAACTACAACTCATAAAACACTCAGAGGACCAAGAGGTGGTATGATTCTTTGCAAAGAAAAACATGCCAAGGCCATTGACAGAGCAGTCTTCCCAGGTATTCAAGGTGGTCCTTTAATGCATATAATTGCAGCTAAGGCGGTGGCTTTTAAGGAAGCACTAGATCCTAGCTTTAGAGAATATCAAGCGGCAATAGTTGCAAATGCTAAGGCTCTAGCAGAGGGGCTAATCGATGAAGGCTGGCGTCTAGTTTCAGGTGGTACAGATAATCATTTGATGCTTGTTGATGTAAAAGCCAAAGGAATGACAGGTAAAGATGCAGAACATAAGCTTGACAGCGTGGGAATAACTGTCAATAAGAACACTATCCCTTTTGATACAGAAAAACCATTTGTAACAAGTGGAATTAGATTAGGAACTCCAGCTCTAACTACAAGAAAAATGGGTACAACTGAAATGAAAAAGATTGCATCAATCATCAACATTGCTTTACTAGAAAATAATACACAGAAGGCAAAAGAAATGGTTAAAGAGTTGACAGATGCTTTCCCACTCTATAAAGAGATACGTTCAATTTATGGGGAGGATAATGTAAATGCATGACCTAAGAGAGATTAGAGAAAATCCGGAAAAATTTAAGACAGGCTTAATAAGAAGAGGCGAAGATAGAACTGTTATAGACAAAGTGCTCAATCTAGACGAGGAAAGAAGAAAGCTTATTTTAGAGGTAGAAACCTTAAAAAGTAAACGAAACAGTGAAAGTCAGCAGGTTGGTCTTCTAAAAAAGAAGGGCGAAGATGCATCTGAAATCATTGTTGCTATGAAAAGACTTGGCGATGAGATTAAAGAGCTAGATGAGAAGCAGGGTTTAATTGAAACACAAATTGAGGAGCTATTGTTAGGTATCCCTAATGTTCCTCACCCTAGCATTCCAGATGGCAAAGATGATAAAGAAAATGTTACTGTTAATCTCTGGGGTGAACCTACGAAATTTACCTTTGATCCAAAACCTCATTGGGACATCGGTACAGATCTAGATATCTTAGATTTTGATCGGGCAGGAAAAATAACAGGCTCTAGATTCACCATCATGAAAAAATCAGCAGCAAAACTCTCGAGAGCCCTTATCAGTTTTATGATCGATGTCCACACCTCACAAAATGGTTATAGTGAGATATATCCCCCTTATATGGTTAATTCTGCAAGCATGACAGGTACAGGTCAGCTGCCAAAATTTGCAGAAGATGCATTCAAGATCGATAAAACTGATTATTGGCTTGTGCCAACAGCAGAAGTGCCTGTAACAAATATGTACAGAGATGAAATACTTGATATTTCTGATCTACCAATCTATCATGTTGCGTATACTGCCTGCTTTAGAGCAGAGGCAGGATCTGCAGGAAGAGATACGAGAGGTTTAATTAGGCAGCATCAGTTTGACAAGGTTGAGCTGGTTAAGTTCGTACTTCCAGAAGATTCTTACAATGAGCTTGATAAGCTAACGGCAAATGCCGCGAGGATTCTAGAACTTCTAGGTTTGCCTTACCGTAAGGTGATGATGTGTACTGGTGATGTAGGTTTTTCTGCAGCTAAAAAGTTTGATCTTGAGGTTTGGATGCCAAGCTATAACAACTACGTTGAGATTTCATCATGTTCAAACTTTGAGGCCTTCCAAGCCCGCAGAGCCAATATTCGCTTTAGAAGAGAAGCGGGAGCCAAACCAGAGTTTGTTCATACCTTAAATGGTTCAGGGCTTGCGGTAGGAAGAACTATAGCTGCTATTATGGAGAACTATCAAACAGAAGATGGTTCTGTTATAGTACCTGAAGCTCTTAGACCATACATGGGTATAGATAAGATTTCTAAATAGATAAAAGACCCACTTAAAAAGTGGGTCAATCTTTACATAGAAAGAGGGGCAGTGGAATGGAAGAGATCAGTGAAGTAATAAGTGTTACTCATTTGAGTTTTGGCTATTCCAGTACCCCTGTTCTAAAAAATCTTTCGCTTGTAGTAAAAAGAGGGGAAAATATTGGTATTGTAGGAGCAAACGGCACAGGGAAAACTACCCTCTTAAAGATTCTTTTAGGTCTATTAAAACCCTGGGAAGGTCAGATAACAATCTTAGGGAAAAAGATGCTCTCAAATCAAGATCGAGTATTTGCGAAAAAACATACCTCTTATGTTCCGCAAGAGCGTATTATTGGGAAAATGCCAATCTCAGTATATGATGCTGTTCTTTTAGGCAGATATGCGGTTGGTTTTAAGGGTATAAAAAAGCCTACCCAAAAAGACAGAGAACTTGTTGATGAAGCATTAGAGGTAGTCGGACTAAAAGATCTCTATAGAAGCGATGTTTCAACGCTTTCTGGTGGGCAATTACAAAGGATGGCAATCGCTAGAGGGTTAGTTAGAGAATCTCCAATTATGTTTCTAGATGAGCCAATTGCTCATCTAGACAAATTCGGTAAAGAAGAGATTCCCCTTCTTCTTGAAAAGATCCACAGTAAGAGAAAGCTAAGTATGATTACTATTACGCATGAAAACATTAATATGAATTTTGATAGGGTTTTTAATTTACAAGCAGGATATCTAAAGGAGATATAGGGATATGAATATTGCAACTTATTTTACATACCCCATATTCCAAAGAGCTCTTATTGCTTGTATTCTTGCAGGTGGAGTCATCTCTTTAGTGGGTATTGTAATTGTTGTTCTTCACCTAACAACCATTCGTTTTGCATTAATGCATACGGCATTGCTTGGATCTGCAGCCGCGATAGTATTATCACTACCCCCAGTTTGGGGTGCATTATTTGCAATTGCTGTCACGGCATGGCTTATGGGACCACTTTCAGACAAGCTTAAGGTTGACACAGGTGTCAGTGGAGCACTGTTTATGACAGGATCGCTTGCGCTCGCTTTCTTTTTTTTCTATCAAGCAGGAATTCCTGCTATGGAAGCCTTTGACGTTTTTTCAGGAAATATTCTTTCGTTAACAAAGGCAGATGTTATCTCTCTAAGTGTTGTATCTGTAACAATATTGATTTTAGTGATCTGTTTTTATAGGGAACTGCAGTTAGTTCTTTACAATGAGGACCTTGCACTAACTCTAGGAATTCAAAGCAAACTCGTTAGAAATATAATGCTTTTGAGTTGTGGGATGGCAATAGGCGTTGTTATGCGTCTTGTTGGTGCTCTATTAGTTGATGCGATTATTCTACTCCCAGCTCTTGGGGCTTTGCAGTTAGGATCTTCTCTCGCAACAGTTTTAGTGATAACTTCCCTTTTTGGGCTTATCTCAACGGTTCTAGGACTACTGATTGCCTTAAAGTTGAACTGGCCTTTAGGTGTGACAATAACGCTTACTGGCGTGGTTGTCCTTTTACTAATAACTTTTTATAGAAAACTTCGAGAGCACATTAGAAGAAAGTAGGTTAGATAAATGCGCGTAAAAAAAATGCTACTGTTAGTTATTTTAGTTTTAAGCTTAGGGTTAATAATCAATGCAGCTGATCTTTCCATTGTTGCATCTACAAGCTGGGTTGGAGCAATTGCAAGTGCAGCTGGAGCTAGCGAGGTTACTATACTAGCACCTATCGAACTTAGACATCCGCCTGAATACGATTATAGGCCAGGTGATGTAGTTAAGGTGTTAGAGGCAGATTATATAGTTTGGGCTGGCTATGAGCCATTTATTAAGAAGATGATAGAGGCAGCCCCAGAGATAAGTGAAAGGTTAATTCAAGTAAGAACTACTAATACTCCAGATTATTTAGTACCGGAAACAAGAAAGCTTGCTGAGATATTTGGTACTCAGACAAGCCAAAGTAAGTGGGAAGAAATATATTTAACGGAGATGGAAGACTACAAAAAAAGGGCACAATTAAACAAAGTAGCAGAGAAAAAAGTCGTAGTAAGTGTCCATCAAAACGAGTTTATAACTTGGCTTGGTTTTCAGCCCATTAAGGTAATTGGAACTACTCAGCTAACACCTTATGATGTTGTTGAGATCTTAGAAAAGGAGCCCGATCTAATCATAGACAACTACAATTCAG
>JAQVYS010000083.1 GCA_028708605.1 Bacillota bacterium | reverse complement strand
GGGCTTGGACCATACCAAGATACGTTAGGGGGAACCATCAGTAAAATAGAGACTGTCAAAGAAGAAGGTTATGGTGGATTTGTGCTGTTTAGTTATGATGCAATTAAGGAGAGTGGTTTTTTAGAGCTGCTTAATCTAGAAAATAAGTAGAGGAAGGGTTGCCCCTTCCTCTAAGTTATCTTGTGTTTTTAAAGTTCATTAATAAAACGTTCAAACTCGCGTAGCTTTTTTTGAATCTCTAGAGTAGACTCTTTTGCAGCTTGCCTAATAGCTCCTTCTGGATCATCGCCTTGGATGACTACTTTATTAAAAGCAAAGTCGATATAGCGATTGGCAATTTGCCCGCCAATTACCGCAGTTTGCATACGGCAGGTCTCTAAGGATTTTTTAGCTAATAGGATGTGCTCGTCTGGGAAGATTGCACTGTCGATTGAGTTTTTATTACTAAAAAATATTCTAGCTTTATCACTACTTGCATGAGCTAGGTTCATAAATCTTGAGGTAAACTCAGATGAGTTAATGTATTTAACAAACTCCCAAGCTGCATCCCTCTTTTTGGAGGATGAGACAATCGACCAGACAAGCATCTTTCCTGTATTGGTGTGGTCGATAGATCCATCTGGTCTTTTTGTGCCAGGGAAAAGAGCTAGATCCCATTTGCCTAAAAGATTTGGGGCAGTAATCTCCAAACCATGGTAGTACCAGTTTTGCAGAATCTGTACTGGAGTCTCTCCATTTGTAAAGGAGGTAAAGATCGGATCTTCTAGTGGCATCTTATACTCAGTATAAAGAGAGGTTAACTCTTTGAAAGCTGCAATATTTTCTGGGGAGTCAAGAGTTGAGGCGGTACCGTCTAGAGAGTAGATATCAGTACCTCGTTGGAATGAGAAAGGCAGGAGTTTGCCAACAATTAGAGCTGTAGGATCTCCTTGGTAGTAATAATAGGTCTCCATGTCTCTTGCCTTAAGCTTGATGCTTAACTCTTTAATATCATCCCAGGTTACAGGAGCATCTACACCTATTTCGGTGAGAATGTCCTTGCGATAGAAGGTCCACTCCCAATTAACTTCACCTGGAATCGCATAGAGAGCCGACTTATACTGGAGGGCTGGAAGAAGCATCGGGTTAAAGTCTTCTTTGATTAAACCGATATCTTCCATGGTGTTTAAGTTTACTAGAGCCCCTCTAATACCTAATTCAACAGCGGTATTAGAATAGAGCTCAACAACATCGGGAGCATCTCCACCTAGGTATGCTAACAGGAGTTTGTTTGTCATATCTTCAATAGGAACAGTAAGTATCTCTACTTCGATGCCGGTTTTAGGAGTAAATTCGTTTTTGACTAGATCCCTTAAAATTTGCCCGAGAGCACTTTCATACCACGTCCATACTGAAATTGTTTCAGAAGAAACACTAGGAATGATTAAAACTAGGGCAAGTAGACACATCAGCCATTTGTACTTTACCATCATTTTCCTCCCCTTTGCCAATACTGGCTGTTTTTTAAAAAACAGTAAGATATGCTTAAAGAACAAAGACAAAAATCCTAGTAGCTAATTTTCTTGGCAAATATCTCAAATAGGGAAAATTCAGTAGAGTAGGTAGTTTTAATATGTAGATAATCTAAGTTCCTCGCGATTTGCTTTATTTTTAAAAGTTTTTTAAGTCAAAGCGCCTTAGGGGGATTATTCAGCACTAATGTAGAAAAGCACTTTATCTTGTATGTTTAAAATATTTAGGTTAGACTCATAAATTCCTGCTTATCGATTAAAGTTGCAAACAGAAAGCGAGAGTTTTATTTTGGATCTTTTATTTAGCTAAAAGTTTGATTAAAGGGGTACAGGAGGTGTTTTAGTGGAGCAGATCATTAGTGTTTCTGGGGTCTATAAATCATATCAAAAAGAGCAGGCGATCAAAGACTTAAATTTCTCAACAAAAGAGGGAGAGATAGTAGGTCTTTTAGGGCCAAATGGTTGTGGAAAAACCACAACAGTTAGGCTCCTAAATGGCGTGATAGCAGCTGAACAAGGCAAGATAGAGGTATTTGGTTTAGACCCTAAAGAAGCAGGGGATAAGATTCGGCTCTTAAGTGGTGTCCTTACAGAGAGTGCAGGTTTATATCCCAATCTAAGTGGCAAGGCAAATTTAGAGTTTTTTTATGAGCTATACGGCGTAGAGCAAAAAGAGAGGATAGATAACTTACTTAAGGATTTTGGTCTTTGGGAACACAAAGATAAAAAGGTTGGCAGCTATTCAACTGGTATGAAAAAACGGCTTGGCATAGCCAAAGCACTCCTCCACAGCCCTAGACTTTTATTTTTAGATGAACCAACTAACGGTTTAGACCCAGAAGGGGCAAGAGATCTTTTAGAGTATATAGCAAGGCTCAATGAGGAAAAAGGAGTTACTGTTTTAATCTGTACACATATCTTGACCCACATAGAAACACTCTGTGATAGATTTCTCTTTATGGCAGATGGAACTGTGATCGAAGAAGGTACTCTCTCCCAGATTGAAGCAAAGTATCTTAAAGAGTTTTTAATAGAGATTGAAACAGACATCACAGAATATGCACTTTCTTCTGATCTTAGAGAAGAGCTTGTAGAAAGCAACTCAAATAAACTGATCTTTAAGGTCAAGCGTAAAGAGCATATTCCCGATCTCCTCAAGGCACTCCTAGAGCTCGGACCGGTTTATACTTCAAGGATCTTAGGTAGGGATTTGGAGACGATGTATTTTAAGATAAGGGAGGCTAAAAAATGAATCGGAGAGCGATCCATGCGATAGCTAAAAAGGATCTTTGGTCAATAACCTCTAATGTACAGATCTTTTTGCCAATTATTATTGTGCCTCTAATTCTTTTGGTGCTTCTTCCTGCAGGTCTTCTTATCGCTGCAAGATATTTTGATCTGTCACAGACAACAAACATGGAGCCTATCTTAAATATGTTTGCGCAGCTACCAGAGGGGAGCCTCAAAGTTACTTTAGATAGCTTTGGAGATGTAAACAAGCAGATGATCTTTCTCTTTATCAACTACTTTTTTGCTCCACTTTTTCTTTTAGTCCCGATAATGGCAGCAAGCCTTGTAGCAGCAAATAGTTTTGCTGGAGAGAAAGAAAGACGTACCTTAGAGAGCTTACTATTTGCACCTGTAGATATTTTTTCGTTGTTTTTTGGAAAAGTTTTAGCTGCTTTCATACTAGCTATGGCTCTTGCAATAGGGGGATTTGTACTCTTTGGATTGGTAGTAAATGTTCTAGCGTATCCGCTTTTTAATCAGCTAATCTTTCCAGAGCCTAACTGGTGGGTTTTAATCTTCTTTGTGTCTCCTGCACTGAGCTTTTTGACTATACTATTTAACATCTTTGTCTCAGCAAAGGTCAAAGGCTTCCAAGAAGCAAATCAGATGAGCGTCTTTATAGTTTTGCCAATAATTGGGCTTGTACTCTCTCAAGTTACTGGAGCACTCTTTCTAGATAGCCTAGTTTTATGGATTATTGGGCTTGTCGCACTACTGGTAGCTCTGATTGTACTTTGGCGAATGCTAAAGCACTTTGATCGAAACAAGCTCTTTGAAAGCCAGATCTTCTAGCATAAGTCAAACCTAAGGAGGACCGTTTGGTCCTCCTTTTTGAAAAAGGTTTAGCAGTTTCTAAAGGCGTACTGCAATCCTACTAAAAAACACATTGGTTCTTGCAAAGATGGCAACCCTTAAAAAGGGTGCTTATATGGTTTATTTTTGTCCATTTGGTAAAATTGGTGCAGTAAAAGTAGAAATTAAGCCTGCAGAGCTTGTAAAACTAGATCCCCTCTGCAGTAAGTGCCTTAAAGATTTAAACCCAGATCTAACCTTCTTTTTCCTCGCAAGAAGTTTTTATCTTGTCTATAACAAGCTCCTCAGAGAAACCCTAAACGGTCCGTGCATAAGAGAGGTCTTATCATCTCTGGGCTATAGCGACAATTTAGCCTCAAGCTTATCCTACCTCAAAGAAAATTTCTCTAAAGGCTGCCCGCCTGAGATCGGTTTTTTCCTAGGCTATCCTCCCAAGGATGTGCTTGGGTTTATGGGAAAGGTAGGATTTGTCTATGTTAAGACTCTAGGCTGGAGAATGTATGAGCCAGTTAATAGCTCTGAAACTCTTTACTTAAGATATAAAAAAGCAAGATTAAGTAGCTTAGTTTCGAGGTGTAGTACATATGTAACAAATTCTTTGCAGATATGGAATAGAAAATAGAGCTGCCAAGCGGCAGCTCTATTTACCTTTAGTTAATATAATAGCTATTGGGATAGTTCTTCTTGGATTTTCTCCCAAAGACTTGCAAATAACTCATGCCATCTTGGCGATTCAACTAGTTGATGACGGGGAATCTCTCCGCTTTCTAGCTTTTTGTCAAAAGGTAGGACGCCAAGAAGTGGTATGTTATTATTCTTACAGTACTCTGCGGTCTGGTTATTTTCTGACTCTGATAGATTTACTAGGACGCCATAGGGCTTTTTAAAATTATTAAAAAAGTTAAGTGTCCTTTTTAGTTGCTTAAAGTGAAGTTCGTTATCTCCAGTTACCACCACAAAATAGTCTGCGCCCATTGTAGAGCAGCATGCATAATCAGAGATATAAGGCGCAGCATCTACTAAAGTTACATCCAAAGGATCTAAGTAGCTTTTAGTGTGATAAAAGAGAGAGTTTGCTTTTACTGCAGAGTCATTTAAGCGCACTTCAAGAACTGTTAAATTATTATAACTAGCTTTGTGGATAGTGCCTATTGTTAGTTTCTGTAGCTTGACTGCGTGACCTTTGCAAAAATCTACGCAATCGCCGCAGTGGCTACAAAGCTCAGTAAGAAGAATAATTTTATCTTTATAATCTTTAAAAACGCTAGATTGGCATTTTGTGATACAACTGAGGCAATGCTGGCAAGCATCTAGATCATGTATTGGAGATAAAACTGTGATCTCACTTTCCTTTGACCATATAGGGGGCAGGAGAATAGAGCTTTCTAATTGCTCAATATCAGAATCTAACAAAGTAACAGATATGGTTTTTCTAAGATAATTTGCTAGATTTGCTGCTATCGTTGAGCGACCGGTCTGAAAACTACCGCTCACAAAAGCTACTATCAATTCTCTCGCCTCCTTACACTACGCTAGATTTTTTACAGCTGTATCAACAAGATTTGCAAGATCTAAATCTTTAGGTAATGCATAAGACTCAATCTTACCGAGGTCTGTGAGCTCGCTTAGCTTTGGGTCAAGCGGAAGAGAGCCAAAGAACTCTATCTCAAACATTTCTGCTAGCTCTTTGCCTTTAGAAGGTCCAAAGATCTCGTGCTTTTCATTGCAGTTAGGGCAGATAGCATAGCTCATGTTTTCCACAAGACCTAAGATGGAAATTCCCATTTTTTCTCCCATCTTGAGAGCTTTGCGTACAACCATCTGTGCTAACTCCTGAGGAGAAGAAACCATTAAAATGCCAGTTACAGGTAACATACCTAAGACTGTTATTGAAACGTCACCTGTTCCCGGTGGCATATCGATTACCAGATAGTCTAGGTCCCCCCAAGCAATATCTTGCCAAAACTGAGTGATGGTGTTGTTTAGAATAGGAGCCCTCCAGATCACAGGGTCATCTTCGTTTTCTAGGATGAGATTGATTGATACAACCTTGATACCTGTCTCTGTTTTTGGAGGCAGAATCTTACCACCATCTGAGATTAAGCTTTGACGGAGACCAAACATCTTTGGTATAGAAGGACCGGTAATATCGGCATCTAAAATACCAACCTCAAAGCCTTTTTGTTTAAGTGAGGTAGCAAGCATTCCACTGACAGAGGACTTGCCAACGCCACCTTTACCACTCATTACTGCGATAACATTTTTGATGTTGCTTTCAGGATTTAGTTTTAATTTTTCCATCGTTAGGCTTAAAGCCATCACCTCGGTATGATTTTGTTGAATAGGTTATTTTGTCTTGTTTAGGAATCGTTTTCTTAGAAACTGTTCCCTTATCAATATACCTCAATTGTCTCTCCAATAAACAAGCAATTGAGCTTTTCACCAAATACACTATAAAAGCCAGCCATCTGCTTTGGTGAGTAGCAACAAACCGGCGCAAACTTTTGGAAATAGTGGTTAATCATGGTTGCATCTGTAATAATGGTTGCTGGGTCATCTGTGAAGTTTATTATGCCAATTAGCAGATAAAATCTTTTCTCTTTCGTGATAGAAATGGCTTTTTCTATGACACTTAAAAGCCCTCTATGGGTTGCGCCGCAGATTACGACAAAGCCCTTTTTGGTATTTAGAAGTAAGAACTGTTCTTCAATTAGTTCATCTGGCAAAAGGTCGCCTGTGTCATATCTGTAAAACTGTTCTCCGATCTGAGGCTTTCCTTCACTTGAGTAGGGAATTTCTCCTGAAAAATAGACATCAGGGAAAACCTCCGTTGTATTAGTTAAAAGGGTTAGCTTTGTACCAGACTCTAGAATACGCTCTTCTGTAAGAGTCGAGCTCACATTGATAAGTAGGTCTTCGTTATCTCTCATAAATCTTCTGTGGAAGATATCAGGATGAGTGATTACTTCTTTAGGCTTAAAACTCAAGATGTTTTCTAGACCTTCTGATGATCCTCTAAAGCCGTGGGAAAGGAAAACAGCATCTAGAGAAGAGAAATCAACCCCTAGACGCACAGCATTGACCAATATGGTTTCTCCAGAGCCAGTATTAAAGAGAAATTTTTTGTCTTTATACTGGATCAATAGAGAGAGCCCTTTTTCGCCAAGAAAGTCCAACTTACTTACATAGTTACTGACAAGTGTTGTGATAGTTACCTCTGACATAAAAACCTCCTTTTGCTGCATACAAAAGAACCTGTTTCGAAAACGACTTACGCTAGTATTTGTTTTTCTACTAAATCTTTAAATAGAGTATTACTTTGTAGTAGCTCGTCTTTAGTACCTATGGCTTCAAGCTTACCTTCATTTATAAGCGCAATCTTTGTCGCATATTTTAAGGTAGCAAAGCGGTGGGCGATGATGATAGAGGTTCGGTTTTCAAGCACTGTTTCCATAGCATTGCGGATAGCAAGCTCTGTCCCAGCATCTACACTTGAAGTTGCCTCATCTAAAATTAAGACCTTGGGGTTTAGAAGGATTGCTCTTGCATAGGAGATCAGTTGTCTTTGACCTCCTGATAAGCCTTTACCGGTTTCGCCAATTTCAGTGTGATATCCGTTTGGGAGCGATACGATATAATCATGGATGGCTGCCTGTTTTGCAGCACTGATGATCTCATCATCGGTAGCATCTTTCTTGGCATAACCAATGTTGTCACGGATGGTACCTGCAAAAAGTGTTACAGTTTGAGGGACTACTCCGACAAAGCGCCTTAGATCGTTTGGATCTAGGTCTCTTAAGTCAATACCATCTAGAGAGACTGTACCTTCTTGAGGATCATAGAGACGAGAGATCAGGTTAATCAAGGTGCTTTTCCCCGAGCCTGTTGGTCCTACAACGGCAAGTGTTTCGCCTGGCTCAATGGCTAAGTTTAGGTTCTCAAACAATGGGACCTCTCCATAGCTAAA
>JAQVYS010000017.1 GCA_028708605.1 Bacillota bacterium | reverse complement strand
GCCTCATTGTAAAATGAAGTTGAACTAAAAAAGATCCACAGTGATCGATTTCCATGTTAGGATAGTTTTGTCAAGAAACAAATCTAACAGGGGGGCACAATCACTATGGATCATAATGATCATACCACTAATAACCTTAAGGGCAAACACCTAACTTATGGAGAACGGGTAAAAATCGAAATTTGGCTAGAAGAAGGGCATAACCCATCCTGGATAGCAAAAAAGCTAGGAAGAGCTAAAGGTACAATTTATGCGGCAGTAAAAAACGGAATGACAGAGCAGATACGCCAAGGGAAAAAAGAGATGGTTTATTTCGCCGACCGTAGCCAAGCAGTATATGAAGAAAACCGCAAAAACTCTGTAAAACCATTCAAATTGCTTGAAAGCTGGGATTTTGTCCAAACTGTTTGTAAGATCATGAAAGAGAAAAACTGGTCTGTTGATGCCGCTGTTGGCAGTTTAAAAAAGAATGACAAATTTGCTGACAAACCGACTGTTTGTACCAAAACCATGTACAACTATATTGACCAAAATATGGTATCCATAACTAATTTGGATCTACCTCAAAAGCTAACACGAAATACTAAACAAAAGAGGGTTCGAGAAAACAAGAAGCGACTTGGTAAAAGTATCGAATTGCGTCCTAAATCGGTTGAAAGCAGAGAATTCTTCGGAGATTGGGAAATTGATACTATAAGAGGACCACGAGGTGAAAAAGGATCTGTCATTTTAAGCATGGCAGAGCGCAAGACTAGAGAAATTATATTAAATAAGTTGCCTGATGGTAGTGCCGACTCGGTTTTTCAGGTTCTTAAAGACCTGCTTAAGGAGTATGGCGATAAGTTCAGTGAGGTATTTAGAACGATCACTGCCGATAATGGATCGGAATTTGCAAGGTTACATGAAATAGAAGAACCAAACGCCACCCAAGTGTATTTCGCACATCCATTTTCATCGTATGAAAGAGGAACAAATGAGAGACATAATGGGTTAATACGGCGTTTTATTCCCAAAGGTCGTTCTATTGATGAATTTAGTGATGAGCAAATTAAATGGATCGAAGATTGGTGTAACACACTGCCGCGGAAGCTTCTAAACTATTCTTCTCCAGAAGAACTGTTTGAGGCAGAGTTGGACGAAATATATGCCGATCCCAATTTTAAGGCTAACAACTTGATAGGTATAACCGAAACTACAAAGGTTGGCTAGCCAACCTTATCCTTACTACAAAACTATCTTGGACGGTAGTTCAACTTGAAATTGCAATTTAGGAAGAAATGATAAATACAAAACCAAGACAAAATATAGCTAGAAGAATTTAGCCCCTTTTCAAAAAGGGGCTATTACAATCGCCCTAATTTTTTAAGAGATTCTTAATAAAACGCTCATATTCATTTAGTTTGTTGCGGAGCTCTTGCTCTGTAATATTATGAGCGTTTAAGAGAGCTTCTTCTGGGGACTTATTCATCTGAAGACAGTCGTGAACAGCAAACTCCACGTAGCGATTGATGCTCATAGCACCAGGATAGTAGTAAAAAGGCGTAGATACTGCAAGCTGGGTAGTAAGTATTTGTCGATCCGCTTCTCTAATCGAAATAGCACGGCTCCCTGCCATATTACCAGTAATCCACATTGCACCTACCATACGTTTAGGAAGTTCTGTCATAATCCTTATTTGAACGTCATCTCTAAGGTACCACTCCAGATACTTAAAGGCCTCTTCTTTATGCTTAGAATCTTTAGCGATGGCAATGCCACCTGTTCCCATAAAGCCTTGGTGATCTATATACCCATCTTCTTTTAGTGTGCCAGGAATAAGACCATATGACCAGCGCCCTGCCAGCTCTGGTGCCCCCATGTCTATGGCGGCATATGCTGTTACAGTATCGAAAAAGACTGCAAGCTCTCCGCTTCTAAACATATTAAAGTAGTTTATTTCTTTTGGCATTTTGTGGACTGTATAGAGTTCGATATATTCTTTAAAACCTGCGATTGTACCTAGATCATTAAGCTGTGAGCGATATTCAACTGGATCTACAAAGCCCCCACCATGCTGCTTCATAAAGGTTAAAGCTCCCCACTGAGGTCCAGAAGCAGGACCACCGTAGCCCCATGCTACTTCATGACCGTTGGCCTTTAGGCGAGGTAGAATCTTATAGAGTTCATCCCAGGTTTTGGGATACTCTAAGCCAAGATCCGCAAAGATATCTAGTCTTTGGTAGCCGATCACAGCTCCTACTGATTCAACAAAGCCAAAGCCGTGACCGTTGTGGTCTAGAGCTACTCCTGAATACAGCCTTGATTCGATCTTTTCAAACTCGCCTGGAAACTCTTTTCGCATCGAAACGATCCCGCCTCTAAGACCATACTCTACGATATGATCTGCAGCTCCAGATAAAACATCAGGCGGTTCTCCCGAAACCATTGCCAGTAGAACTTTATTTTGCATGCCTTCATATGGATTTGCTACGATTCTTACTTCAATTCCAGTTGCAGGTGTAAACTCTAAATCTACAAGTTCTTGAATAATTGCTACGAATTCGTTAGCCATTCCATACTCCCAGACCTCTAGCTTAGTTGCAGCAAAACCAAAGACTGCAACAAAAAATACTATACCTATAACTAGAACTAACCTGCGCACGCCTAGAGCCTCCTTTTTGCTAGATTAAAAACCAACCCCTTAAAATCTTACTTTATCAAATTCTCCTTTAGAGCCCTCTATCCTGCATTATTTTAGAAGGTTAAAGAATTTTCAAGTAGGTAATTTAGCTCTTCCTGAGCTTGCCTTTGCATCAACAGAGGTGCTATCTCCTTTGGAGCCTTCTTGCCTTCAATTACTGCCAGAACTTCCTTTACTATAGGAAGCTCTACTCCTTCTCTTAGTCCAAGTTGATATGCTCCAAACACAGTATGTGCTCCTTCTACTACCATCTTAGAAGAAGTAGTGATATCTTCTACAGGATTGCCCTTTGCAAGTAAGATGCCAGCATTGCGATTTCTGCTGTGCTCACTTGTACAGGTTGCAATAAGATCTCCCATACCAGACAGTCCTGCAAAGGTTAAGGGGTTTGCGCCTATTTTCACACCAAGGCGCGCCATTTCAGCAAGCCCTCTAGTAATCAGCGCTCCTCTTGCGTTGTCTCCGTAACCAATGCCATCTGCAATGCCGGTAGCAATAGCTATTACGTTTTTTAGTGAGCCCCCAATTTCTACACCTACTACATCCAAGGATGTATAGATTCTAAATGTAGGTAGAATTAACCTCTCTTGAATCTCCTTGACAAGCTCCTCATCAGTGCCTGCTAAAACGCAAGCCGTTGGCATGTTTCTTGCGACTTCCTCAGCGTGTGTTGGTCCTGAAAGAACAAGTACTGGATGCTTGTCTTCTGTCTCTTCTATTATTACCTCACTAATGCGCTTAAGGCTTTCCTTTTCTATGCCCTTTGCGCCATGAACAAGAACTGCACCTTTTTTAAGATAGGGCTTTAAGTTTTTCACTACAGAACGCATATGCTGAGCAGGAACCATCAGGAGTACAAGATCGTGATCTCTTAAAAACTCAAAAGAATTAGTGGCTCTGATGTTTTCTGGAAAGGATATGTCACTTAAGTAACTGTTATTAGTGTGAAAGTCATTTATCTCATCACAAACATCCTTGCTATAAGCCCAGATAAAGATCTCTTTATAGATAGTAGCAAAACTTACGCTAAGTGCGCTTCCCCAGCCTCCAGCTCCAACAATAGCTAATGAATTAAAACCTGTATTTTGCATATAATCTCTCCCATTTTTATTGATACTCTAAAAAGGGTCGTTTGAAAGCTACATATAACTTATTTCAATTATTAGTTTTCCCATAACTTCCATGTATCCTGCAAAAGCGGCAGCCGAAGCTGCCGTTTTTGTTTATGCTTTATAACGTCTAATTATTAATTTTTGACCTGGAACAAGCTCCCCTGCTAAAAGGCCATTATCTTCCATTATTGTCTCGACGGAGGTTTGGTATTTCTCTGCTAGCTTCCAAAGAGAGTCGTCTTCTTCAATGACAACAAAGGTGATATAGGCAGGTTTTTCTACAATATCGTCAATTGCCATAGCCTCTAAAAGACAGGTTATTGCTTCTGGAGCTGCAACCTCTGCAAGAAGACTCAAACCAGTTGTGACTTCCATAGCATTATCTACCACTTGATGTCTAAAAAACTCTGTACTAACTTCGATACCGATTATATCAGCCTCTACCTCTAAGCCACTAAAATCCACAGGAGCTGAAAAGTCTAATACTTGGTCCCAAAAGACGCTATGGAGCTCGGCATCTACTCCTGTGTAAACAAATTCTAACGAACAACCGCCGTTAACATACAAGGTATCTCCTACCCACTCGGTACTTTCAACAGTTGGTGTAATATGGGCCATTAGTACTTCTGCAGGCTCTGCGAGGTCTTCAGGGAATCTTAAAATAGATTCTGCAGTGGTTTTAGATGGAGCTGAAACTACTTTGCGCTTGATGCCTACTATACCTGAACGAGTAAGAATCTTGCGACCTGCTATGCTCTCTGCATCAGTAATCAGGCTTACTCTCTTTGGCGATGTAAGCTCGGTTTTGATATTAAAACCTACATCGAGTTTAAGTTCGTTTTCTACTCTAGCATAGCTTACGTAATCAACAGTGATTTTACTGCGACTTAAGATATTGTCTTGTAGCAGAACATCAATTCTTTCTTCAAAAGCTAGTGCTCCAGGAAGATTGATTGTTTGTACTGTAGCAGTATCACCTAACTCTCTAACTGCCAAAAGAGTAAGGTCTAAACTACCTATTAATGTTACACCCTCAGGGTCTGCTAGTTCTCTCTTAATGACTGGTTTTACAATTACATCAACAAGCCTAAGGACACCTAAAGGAAGACTTACTGTTCCTCCAGTGCTTGTAGTTTTTTGAGTTTTACCGCTATATTCTTCCAGCAAAATCTCTCGTTTTTCTACCTTTATCTTTTCTGGTGGAGTAACCGCTATGTCACCTAAAAACTTAATCTTTTTAGTCCTAAACACTAAGACCTCATGGCGAAGACTAGCATCTACCGATAAAACCCGGTTATCGTCTACATCATAGTCGACGCTTTGTAAAAAGGTCTTTACTATGGGTTCATCACCTAAACTAGCCTCTTCTACATCTACAAAGTACTCATACTCTACAACGTCTTTAAACTCTGCCTTTTCGACAAGGTCGTAAGCTAATTCTCCTGTGTTTTGTGGTACATATAAGACATCTAAACTCAAACGCCCCTCGAACATTACCTTGCCAGCTTCAACTTTACAACTAATAACTTTGGGACGGCCTCGAACACTTAGAACCCTAGAAATATTGGGTTTTGCATCTGGAAGCTCGGCATTAAACTTCACAAAAGATACCGATTCACCTTTGCCTGCAATGTCTCTTATTCTTAAAGTGTTCTCTGACACCTGTATACCCAAGGTTCTCTCCCCCCTTTAAACTTCCTCTCTAGGAATATATGCTTGACAACCAAATCTCATAACTGCTTGGGTATTTTTAGATTACTAAGCCGATCTTCACCAAGGGTGGCTCCCCAAAAAACTACCCCACTTAAATGGAACTCATTACATAGATCAATAATCCTTTGAATCTCTGCAGTTGATATCACCTTAACTATTGTCGCTGTGCGTTTTCTTTGATACTGGAACATAAAATCTCCATAAACTCTGCGTCCTTTTCTTCCTCTCTTTCTTAAGTAAGTAATTGTTTCATCATAGGGTACTTCTTTGGGATAACCCTCCTTAAGAACGCCTTTTTGAAGTGAAATAGTACTTCTATCTGAGTACCTTACGGCCTCATCGCTCTTTTCTGGTTCTATCACCCATTCAAAAGCCATAAGTGGAATGCCAAGATAAAGATCCTTCCAATATAGATCAGCAATAAGTCGCTTAAGCTTATTTGGTAGGTCTTTTTCAATGATTGGCTGATCCATATCAAGCGAGGCTTGCCATGGTAAATAGATAAAGCCTTCAGCTTTTCTACCTAGAGCTAAAACCTGCGCTCTTCTTTGGCCTTTCAGATTGTTAAATGCGAGATAGAACGGATATTTTCTAACCTTTACAAGCTGCGTAGTTAAAAACGAGGTGTTGTCTAGCCTAAGCACTTTTGTTCCTGTGCGGTCGTTATCTAGAGTAGACAGCTCAAAATCTGCACTAGGGAGCATACCAAATGTAACAATTTTAGGATCAAAGGTTCTCTCTAACATACCTCCAGGTGCTCTAGCATAGCTCCCTCCGCAATATTTACGCATCTTAAGGACTGAATATACCTGTCTGTTAATCTCTCCTGTAGGAGGCAGGTGAAGGTCTCTTCTTAAGAAAGAGACAGACTCTAATGTTTTATAACCAAACAGGCCATCGATTTCTCCTGGGTCATAACCGGTAGTTTTTAGCTTTTGTTGTAGGCGTTCTACTCGTTTCCCACGGTCTCCAAGTTTAAGAGCACACATCACGATCCCCCCGCCAAATCTTATGCCTAAAAGACTCTACTTAGACGTAAAGCAGTGAGCGTTTTTAGGTTCTTTAAGTAAAAGGACGCAAAAAAGAGAGCCCATGCTCTCTAATAATTGATTTTAATCGATGTTACTTTGTTTGTGCCTACTATGTTAGACAATCTCTCTAAAGAGTAAAACTAATCCGCTTAGCTCATCTTCTAGCGCGATCGGAAAGGACGAGACTTCTATTTTTACCTTCTTACCATCTTTAGTTGATAAAATAGTCTCGACCATAGATAACTCAGTCTTACTAGATTCATGAACAAAAGAAAACTGTTTTTCTAGATCCTTACTTTGACGTTCTTCTATCTGGAAAATATTTTCTAGTTGATTTTTAATCGCTTCTTCTCTAGTCCAACCAGTGAGCTTCTCAGCTGCTCTATTAATCATCCTTATTCTAGAATCTAAATCAGAAACAATCAGTGCATCTTGGATATAGTTTAATACTACGCAGCAGTACCCCGGCATCTTCTCATCATTAAAAACCTCAGCTTTGTCTACACCTAGTTTTTCTTTTGTAGTCTCCCTAACAACTGCAAGATAACCCTTTTTCCCATTTAAAGAAGCAACTCTACAACTAACTCGTACTTGGATTCTATGCCCACTTCTCCGAATGATATCTTTTTCGTAAAAAGAACCTGTGCAAATAGCAAGTGATAGCCTTCCTAAGATTCTAGCTGGTTCGTAGGGCGAAAGTTCAAAGATAGATTTAGTCTTAAATTCCTCTTTTGAATACCCAAATAGTTCCACTGCTTTTTGATTTGCATACTCTATTTGCCCCTCTGAGGTAAAAAACAATGCGCTGCAAGGAGAACCATCTAGAAGATCCGCTATCTGCTCCACTAAACCATCTCCTACTTTTGGTTTTTTACAAGCTGAAGTAAACCAGTAGTTAAAACTAATGGGTTTTGGTATATCCATTATCACACATTTCTTAAAAAAAGTGTAGAGAGTACTATCATATGTTAATTAAATGACAAACTGTGGTTTAACGAAAATTTACTAGACGCATCTTCTATTTTCAACAAGCTTCTTGGAAACAAGGTTATTTAGAAACGTGATCACTAGATTTTTCTGGTCTCTTTAGTTCATTTTTTGCCTGATACTTCACTTTGCACAACCACCAAAGTAAAAAGAAAAAGAGGACTGTGTATAGTCCTCTTTCTATGCGCCAATACCGATTCTTCTATTATCTACTCTTAATTCTACTGTTTCAGTTAATACATCGGTGTAACTGTATGTTACTCTTGCCAGGGCATGATCATCAGAAAGTTTGATTACGAATATATTTGGATATATTCCTTCAATAACACCCTCTGCTTCCATGATTTGGCGTCTGCCCTTATTGGCTCGAATTTTTACCGTTTTACCAACAAGCTCAGTCAGATCTTCTCGAATCCGATCGAGTGCACTTGGTCCGTTCAATAAAGACGCCCCCTTAAATTTTTCTAGTGAGCAATAGCGAAAATACCACTTAATAATGAGTCCGAGAAAGCTACCAACAGAATCGCCCACGCATACTTTATCTTAGCATGTTTTCGCCTAAGCGTCAAGGTGAAGATTAAAATTATACCAGTCTAGTTTTCACCTGTCAACAGTTATTTCCCCATTAATATTCGTGGTATCTTTTGTTTTTTGGAGGCTAAACGCAATTTTATCCAAAAATCCTTTCTAAATAGCGATTTTAGGGCTTATTACCGATTGCCTTTTGTAAATCTATCTGCCACAGTGCTTGCGCCAAAGGAGTCTGGTTTGATCCGCGCTGCAAAGCCACTGCCGACAACCATCCCTACAATCTCTTTAATCATCTCTTTAGTAGGGCCGTTCTCGCCAATATCACAATGGATCTCTAAATTGAGCTCCGAGTAACCGTTTTGCGAAAATAAACGACTAAGCTCACTTGCCACCTGTAGAGAGAGCGAGGTTTCGTAGTAGATCCTCTGCCTAATGCTTTTAGAAGCTCTTTCCCAAGTCTTCATGTAGTAGTAACGTGCTCCGTGACCAACGCGGTGGACTACAATAGCAGTCACGAATACTGCAGCATCAATCTTAGGTTGAGAGTCGGTACCAACTATTAAGTTATATTGTGATTTGTGATCAGCTTCCATAAAAGAGACTAGATCGCTAAAGACTTCTTCTTGCGACATTCGTCCTTTTGTGGGGCTAACGAATTTTCGCATAACTATCACCTATTTTTCTTTTGTCTCAAAATTTCGACATCCTAGAAGGTGAACCCTGCACGCTACGTCTTATTGTCTACTTATATAAGCACTTAATTCCTTTGCGAGAATGATAAACTCATCGGCAGCGAACTGCTCCGCCCTTTTGGTAAGATCAAGACTGCTTCTAAAGCCTTGAGGCAAAATACCACTAAGGTTATTTTGCAAGGTTTTTCTGCGCGTTTGATAAGCATTATCTAAAATTTGCCAAAGGAGGTTTAAAGTTCTGTTGTCTAAATCAAGATCCTTTCTTTCAATTAATACTACTCCACTATGTACATCAGGCTGCGGTAAAAAGAAATGGGGAGGAAGCTTTTTAATGACCTTTGGCGTTCCAAAGCACTGCACAGCGCTCGATAAAGCATTATAGCTTTTATTACTTGGACTTGCCACAAGCTTTTGCACTACCTCCCATTGGAGAGTAAAGATGAGCTTTTGCCAAGGACTCTCTTTTCTAATGATCTCCATTAAGATAGGGGTTGAAATATAGTAGGGGAGATTCCCTACTATTTTTGTGGCGTTAAGTCTCTCCCACTTAGTTTCTAGAAAATCTTCATTTATTATTTCAAGACTTCTGTACTCTTTTTGCAAAGTTTCCTCCAAAATATGAGCCATGTCTCTGTCTAGTTCCACAGCAACTACCTTGCTTTTTTGCTCTAAAAGAGCTTCAGTTACTGCCCCAAGTCCAGGTCCAATCTCTAAAACTAAGTCCGACTCTTGTAGATCGAGGCAATCTACCATCTCATCTACTACAGATCGGTTGATTAAAAAATTCTGACCAAAGCTTTTTTTTGCTTTTAGGTTATACATACTAAGTAATTCTTTTACCCGTTTTACCGAGGCAATTTTGTCTTTTTTATTTTCAATACTCATCTTTTGCCTCCTAAAAAAGGGTCGCTTACAAGCGACCCTGATCTGCAATAAAATACACTTCTACTTTGCGCCTACCAAATTGAATAGCCTCTCTAAAGGTGTCAAAACAAAGATCTATGATGTTGCCTTTGATAGCACCACCGATGTCTCCTGCTATTGCATAACCGTATCCAGGTATATAGACTTGCGTGCCTAAGGGAATAACCTTAGGATCTACCGCAATAACGCCGTGACCTGCCTTTAGGCCGATCGAGGTATAGCCATCTGCGTAGATTCCTGTACTCTCTGGTCCCGGGTAATAGGCAGTTGCTTCAATATTTAACTTTTTTGTGTATAAAACTGAACCAGTTGCAGTCTTTAATGTGTAAAATCTTGGTTTAGTCCCACGGGCAACTACATGGATTTTAGGAGAGGAGACAATCTTGTCTTCGACAAGATCCTTAGAAACAACTTCACCGTTTTTTCTCTGGACAAGGTAGGTTTTTGCTCTGCTACCATACTCTCCCTGTCGCCAAACCTGGAAGGTACCTTCATAGATGCGATTATCTGCAAATTCCCATGAACTATATGGCACTTGCTCATATTCTGTTTGATAGAAGCTTTCTCTTCTAGTAATAGCTAGTTTGGAGCCTCTGCCAATTTGGCTATCTAAAGAAGGATATACTGTATCAGGGGCATCTAGAGTGATTCCTAACTCATCTAGGGCGCCTCTTACCGTTTTTGCAGCAACAGTATAAACCTTATCGACGCCTCGATCAACTATCCCATCACTGATCAGGATATCAAAGTTGCGAATAATCGTTATTTCCATATTAGGCGTGATGGAAGCCTCTAAGGAAGGATAGACGTCATCTTGTGGGTTAACTACAATACCCAGTTCATAAAGACAGCTCGAGACAGTATTCATCGTAGTTTTCCAGATGATTTCATGATCGCCTACAGTTACTGTAACTGGTATCTGCTGCTTTTGAGCTATTCCTGCTGTAAACAGGATCAAGCTACTAATTATCAGCAAGACTGCAAAAACTATTTTAATAGTCTTCCCCACAAAATCCCTCCTTTATTCGTAATCTCTGATGCGAAACTCAGCGCCAAGTTTTGTTGCAAGGCGTCTTGCTTTCTCTATATCTAAATCCTCTCCAGGCACTCTTACTACAGTTGCAACAGTCCTAGGTAGAGTCTTAGCTGATTTTTCGATAAAGTCTGTAACAGCCTCAAATGCATTAGGTAGCTTTGGGCTACAGATTCTATCATATTCTTCTTTGGTTCCTGCATTTAATGATACACTGACAATATCTATTAATCCTTTTAACTCAGGGACAATATCTCTCTTATTGATAATATTACCATGACCGTTAGTATTTAATCTAGTGATACCACCTTTATCCTTAAGGTACTTGGCAACTTCCTTTAGTACGTCAAGTCTCATAGTAGGCTCGCCAAAACCACAAAACACTATCTCGGGATATAATAGGGGCTCTGGTATTCTGGAGATAATCTCAGATGCTGTAGGAGACCTCTCTAGCCAAAGATTATTGCCACCTAAACCATCACATTTATCGCGAATACAAAAGCTGCAGGAATTGGTGCAGCTATTTGTTAGATTTATATATAACAAGTCCTCTAGCTTATAAGTAAATACGTCGTTCAACAACAAGGCCTCCTTAAATGTCTACTACACCAAATCTTTTTTTAAGATCATTTAGACGACTGACAAACTCTTCTTCAGGAATATCCTCAATCTGTTCGATTAACGCATAGACAAGGTCGACATCCTCATGGGTAATTTGACCGTCCTTGGCTAATTTTTCAAATGAAGCTTGTAACTTAAGCTTAACTTTTTCTAACTCTACTTGCAAATCCACTGCTTTGCCTCCTCTTAGAGAGCTTTATCGATAAAGCGCGCATACTCTGGATGCCAGCTTAAATAAGCTGTACCTGTTTCACCTTTTCTTTGCTTAGCAAAGATTAGCTCAGCAATGCCTTTGGTGCCTCTTTCTTCGGCTTGATCTGGGTAATAGTATTCATCTCTATAAACGAAGCAAACAATATCCGCAAACTCCTCAATATTACCTGAGTCGCGCAGATCACTCATAAGAGGTCTCTTGTTTTCTCTCATTTCGACGCCACGGTTAAGCTGCGACAAAAGTACAAGTGGCAGGTCTAACTCTCCTGCAAGGTCACGGAGTTCACGAACGATCTCTCCGACCTGCAACGCCCAGCTATTTCTGTTGTTGTCTCTTGGCTTAATAAGCTGCAAGTAGTCGATAATGATTAAAGATAAACCGGGATCTTCTGCCTTTACCTGTCTGGCTTTAGCCTTAATTTCATCTACAGTTAAGCCACGTTTATCTACGATTTTGATAGGTAAGCGATACAGATCGTTAAAGGCTTCTGCTGTATATTTCATCTTCTCATCATCTAATTTAGTCTGATATTCAAATGAGGTGACCAGAGGGGAACCGTCGTCTTTGCGATATGAAAATAGCTCGCTTATAACAAAACGATCACCTATTGATTCGTCATCCATCTCTAGAGAGAATATTAGCACAGAACTTCCTCTCTTGGCTATATTAATCGACCAATTTAGGGCTAAAGCCGTCTTTCCCATAGAAGGACGACCGGCAAGGATAATTAAATCCTTATCTTTAAGGCCTGTTGTAAGTGAATCGATTGACGGATAACCGACTCTAAGCCCAGATGGTTTGGTCCCTTCTGTTCTAGATACAAGGTTGGTATAACAACGCTCAAGTACCTCTAAAAGATCCTTTACCTCGTTTGATGCATCTGCTTCAATTGTGGTTGCCTCAAAGATTAACTGCTGGGCTTTTGCCTGGATCTCATTTAAGGAGGTATCTTTACCAGAGGTAATTAAGCTGGCAATCTCATCAGTTGCTTCAATGATTCTGCGTTTAGCATATTCCTCTCTTACTGACAAAATGGAAGGCTCTAATTCTGATCTACTAATAAAAGAGTCTGCAAGTCCCATCAAAAACTGGGATGGCTCGTCCATATCTCCGTTTTGAAGCAGTTTCTTTGCAAGTGCTGTGTAAGATAGCTTACCGTCTTCTCTGTAGAGCTCGATAATTCTTTTGTATATTAATCTGTTTTCCGGAAGATAAAAATGCGTTTCTTTTAATGAGGTTATTACCTTGTCTAAAAGGTCTGGATAGCGAATTAAGATCCCTAAAATTCGTCTTTCTGAAGCAAGATCAAAAGGAATTGAGCTTTTCGTATCAGTCTTTATAATCATCTTTAAACAGCTCCTTCCATTTTCTTACTTTCTCCATATCCACGTCTTTGTACATCGACTTCTGTGGGGTAGTGCTTTGCCCTCTCAGAGAGGTAAATCGACTAGTTTTTTCATTCTTATTAGAAGTCTTGACTTTTAGCTGATCTAGCTCCTTAAGAGTCTTGATATTGGCGTTATACCAGTTCTTTAAAACGCCATCTAAGTATTTCATCGAAGGAAACTGTGCATTCTCTGCAGTTACTTCAATGGCTCTTGCGATAAGTTCTGGGCTCATGCCCCTGACTTCCATCCATTCATTTAATAGCGGATAGTCTCTAGCTCCCATGAGTCCAATCTTTTCATGGTAGTAATCATAAACGGCCTCAATCTTCTTTTTATCATCAGCTAGACTTTGGTCTACTTTGGTCTGGTCTGTGCTAATTGCTGTTGCTGCAGCCTCTGTTTCTTTTTTAGAAGGCTTTGGCTCATTTAGATATATTTTTACAGGATCAGAATCGTCTCCAAGACCGATAAGATCCGCTTCTTCTAGAAGCTCAAATTGGTTTATAAGTTCCTCTTTAGAAAGCCCAGTCAAGGCAAGAATTGGCTCTTCCCACTCTGTAAACTCCCTTTTTGCGAAATATAAAAGATCAATCCAAACCATTACTGCTAGTGGCCCAATAACAGGCTGGTATTCTTTTATTAAAACTTCTGAAATGGCAAGATGCTTCTCACCAGAATATTTAATCACTATATAAGCCTCCTTTGGACCTAAACTAAAGGTTTTAAAAACTACAAAAGACTAAAGGAAGAAAGAATAGCATCTACTTCCTCTAGATAATCATCTTTACTCTCTTCTGGACTAATGGCTGTTATAGTAAAGACAAAGCTTCCTTGTCTTACATACAAAACGTCTAGATAAAAGATTACATCCCCAAGAATGACTCTAGCTGTTTGTCTAAGGCGACCCTCTGCTTGCTGAGTTGTCTGGCTGATCCTTTGCATACCAATGATGTTTCCCACCTGGTAGGCAAATTCGGCAAGACTTTGGGTTCCAATGGAATCTTTAGTTACCACTATTTTTTTACTACCTAGTGGCGGTATAAGCTCTAAAATCAATTGCCCTATGTTAGTATCTAAAGTCCAATTTGCAGGATAATCTAGTGCGAATTTTTCCAAATTCGAGGTAAATCTAGACCATTCTTCACTTTTTTCCTTTTGCAAACTAGGTGGTACTACAGGTTCTGTTGTAGCAACCTTTGGAGCGCTAGAGGTTTTAGATTCTGGGCTTGGGTTTGGCCCGGCCTGTGCCTTTTTCGTTGTCCCTGCAGGTGTCTGTACTGGTTTTTCGGCTGTTTGTGCTGCTGGTTCCTCTAGACCGGATTGTAGCAAGCTAGCCTTTGGAGCAACATCCTCGATAAAGGTGACTCTTGCAATCAATAACTCGGGGTTTTCTGCTCGTAGTTCCACATACCTTTTTGCCGAGGGAACAACTATAGTTAAAGCAAGACCTGAATTCCATACAGGTCTTTTTTGAAGATAGCTATTATAGATGTATTCATCGGTTGCTCTTTGAGGTTTTAAGGTATAGCTTTTATCGTCTAAATAGATGTTTACTTCTGGGACTACTCTATCTCCATGAAAAAAGACGTTTAGGGAAAGTATCCCGCCCTTGTGATCTGGTGGCAAAAAAAGGATTGTCGGATCTGAATAGTTGTAGTAAGTCGTAGTGTTTCCGTAGCGAAAATTAGGTGAGCTTTTCATCCCATGAATTAAAACATTATCTGAAATAAATGGTTTATAAGCTGGAGAGTCTAAGAAAAAATCTTGATCAGTTTGCCATTTATCTGCTAATTTTTCTAGTTCCTCAAAATAGGTAGAAGTGTTAAAAGCCCTATTTTGATCGAGGGGTCCTATGGGCTGGGATCTAAGAGGCAAGGGGAGCAGTATATGCAAAACAACTATCAGTAACACGAAGTGTTTTCTCATAAAATCCCTCCCCTGTTTATTTCTTCGTATTGTTACAATTACCTGTAGTAGTAATTCAATTATATTACTACTTGGTGAAAAATTAAACTGACAAGAAAGTCTTGTCAGTTTATCATTTTCATTTAGCTTCTTAACCCGAGAGATAACTTTATTTTATTCTTTCTAAAAGCGGATTTTCAGCAGCTCTTCTTCCTGTCTTGGCTAGTGGATGCCAACTGCCATCTACCTTTACTCTAACAATATCAGCTGTAAAGTCATTATTAGTGCCGCATTTTGAACAGTTACTAAGTAGCGAGGAACCTACTCCATAAATATCTACAGGTACTTTAATTGACTCAAAAAGCTTAATCTTATGAACGTCAAAACCCCCTGTTACAGAGATCTTTACTCCTCGGCAGTACTTTCTAGCCTCTTCTACATCCTCAGGGGCTAAGTCCCAAGTTAGGTATGCAGTATCAAGTGCCTCCCTGATATTCCAAACCATTCTAGGATTAACGCCTAGATCTAGTTCTTTTGCACCAAAAGGCGAGATCGATTTATCTCTCATGTTACTGCCTGTATCTGGTCTGACTGCAAGTAGGCGATACTTTTCTGCCTCTGTATCTTGGCCTTGTTTTTTAAGGGCAAGATATTTATCAAACATGGCTTTTAATATTGCCTTACTGTCGCCAACTACATCGTTATGGAAGTCAACTAAGGCAATACGTGAGTAATCTAGAGGGAGAATTCTAGCGAACTGTAGCATGGTTTCTACAGAGTCTCCTAAAAAGCAACAGATTGAGGCGTGAGAGATTGTTCCTCCACCTTTACCATTCCAAAATTCACCTTGAGCATCTGTTGAAACAAATATCGGTGAAGATTTTCTCCCGTGACGATAGTTGTATGCTTGTACTGCTAAAGAAAAAGCGTAACCACCTATAGCCTGCATCTTGTAATGGACAAATCTTGCAGGGAAAAACATAACGTCTTTGCCGTTGCAAGCCTCTAGCACATTTAGTACATTTGTTGCAATTCTAGTGGGTTCTGCCAGTGCACCAAGGATAGCTGTCTCAAGATGGCCGATCTCGCGGTATCTACCCCTGATCTTTAAGACTGGCTTGACATATGTTGGATCTCCTTCGTAGGGAAGCCAGACACCATCTTCTGCTGCCCAGACTTCAAGATGATCATAGGTGTCTATCCATTTACCTTTTTTATCATAGTAACCGGTACATGATTCAAGTATCCTTAATGATTCGTCGATACCAACAATCAATGAGCCTGGGGTGCGTCTAGTAAAGATCTGCATCTCAACTTCGATATTGCCAGTATCAACATTAGAGCAATCTACATCCTCCAGGTCACTTGTGCCTGAGAAGCGATAACCTTCATCAGCTAAATGCTGGAGAATCTTTATTTGATTTAAAAAATACGCATCTGTATACCAGCCTTTTCTAATTCTGTTCTTATCTATCTGAAATAAAGACGCTGGTAGCCTCTTATGATCGAAAAAACTCACTAAAATCCCTCCAATTAAGTGTCATTTATTGCTCAAAGTGATACTTTTTCGTTTAGTTTTTAATATTATATCACTAAGAAGGTAGTTGGTCATCTTTTGCAATGAAAAGGTCTGTTTTTTGTCAAACCGATTTTAAGCTAAATAGACCAACATCCTTCCTGAATATTTGAGGGGACAAATCGGCCATTTCCTTCGTCTAAGATCTAGAAACACCTTAGGGAAGGAGAACGTATAGTATAATGGTAAAGAACACTTGGTTATTCTTGATTCTACTTTTAATTGGAGGTGCAATTATGGGCCTTAACAGACGCCTTCCACTCAGTAAAATAGATGATTTAGAGTATTTCCATATCGAAGATTCTGACGATCTTCCTGGTTTTGCTTTGTCTAATCAGGATCTTATTTCAGATTTAGATAATAGCACTTGCCTTATCATATCACGTGGCGAAAAAACAAGTGGAGGCTATCAGATTGATTTAGTAAGTACTAAATTCGATGGTGACCATCTAACTGTTGAACTGAACACATCAGATCCAAAACCTGGTTCGATGAATATTATGGTGCTCACCTATCCATGGGTACATGTAAAAACTAAAGGTGCAAAGACCTATTCAGTAATTCTAAATCAAGACCTGATTGTCAAAGAACAATACCTTTAGAGAGCAAAGCCTATTCAAGGCTTTGCTTTTTCACCTCTATTTAGACAGTCTATGCAAATTCTCCATTTATGATATGATTAAAATATAAGTAACTATCCGAACTTTTGGGGGTGAAATTATGCTAAAACGTCTAACTACTGCCTTTTTAATTGTTTTGTTATCGTTTGCGCTTAGTGCAGAGGGTCTTTCTAGCTTTCCCTCCAAAGACTCTCCTTCGAAAGACGTTATCTTAAAAGACTTCTCCTGGAAGGCTGGAGTAGAGGAGATCAAAGCAACAGAAAAAACAGAGCCACAATTAGAAGCCACTGATTTTTTAGTATATGAGCTAGCTCTGTTTAATAAGCCAGTCCAGAAGATCTATAGCTTTAACAATAACCAGCTTACTACTGTTTTTTACATCTTTAATGAGCTTCCTAGTGAATTAAAAGGATTTCTAACTGACTATGAGGCGGTAAACACTGAACTCGAAACTTTGCTAGGAGCCCCTTTAAGTGTTAACGAGCGCTGGGAAGATGAACGCTTTAAGGCTTTTCCCGAACTTGCTTTAGCTCTTGGCGACCTCACTTTTAGCTCAATCTGGGTCTCAGGAATTGATAGTCTCCTTACCCACTCCCTCTATGCTAATGATCTCTCGATAACACACGTGATCTTTCTTAATCCTATAGAAGACCTTTTAAGGGATCTGGAATTTGAAAGCGAGCCTGATGAGCCAGCATCTGAACTCGAGGTAGAAGAAGAGACTCAAGAGGCAGCTACCACAGAAGAGACTCTTTTAGAAGAACCTCTCTTAAACGAATAAACTTTTCAGTGATGATTGAAAGGAGTGCTTCTTAGGAAGGGCTCCTTTTTTTGGCCAAACTTTACCTTTGTGAATAAAATCTCTTTTGATAAAATAGCGTTCTGCAATGATATCAACGCGCGAGTATGTAATCATGATTTTAAGTTAAGACAAAGTATTCTTACATCCACACGGGTAACCCCTATGCAGTAACAAAGAGAAGGTTTGTTTTCTAGCGTACCTTCTCTTATCTCATTGCTCTTTTTCGCTTTTGGTGGAACTGTTAGCGAACTGCTTTAGCATTAAAGGCCTTTACCGTAAGGTCTTCTGCCATATTAATTTTTAGCATTCTTTTTCTTATTTGGATCTATCCAAAAAACACTGTCTCCAACCTCAAAAAGAGTATCGTTACAGAGAACCCTATAGCGCCCCCTACCGCTAGGACTTCCCTGGTGTTTAAGATCTGAATAAATCGGTCTTGCAATGTATATGAGAGGCTCGTTCTAGGTAAATTCAAAAGTCAGCTAGAGCCTTCTTGGTAGACCTAGTTCACCACGGCTTAAACAAATCTCCGTGCTATTGAATCAAGCAATAATAGTTTAGGATTTAAAGCAGCTTCTTCGATCTCCTCTAAAGATTTTAGTTCTCTACCCTTTGCCATTTTTAACCTCTCTCCATACAAGCTTTTCTATCTGCCTAAAAATGATCCTCAAGAATTTGGCCAAGCCTTAGGTATTTTTCATATAATTCTGTGTACAGGCCAATGTTTTCCTCATTAGGCGTTACAACTACCTCCTTTGGGAGGTTGTTTTTAATCTCAACAAACTTTTTGGCTTTTCCTGTTGCAACTAAAGCAGTAAAGGCCGCTCCCCAAGCAGCATTATTATGAGTTTCAGAGATGTAGACCTCCTGCCCAAAAACATCAGCCATAATCTGTACCCAAAGGCTTGAGCGTGCTAGACCTCCGTTTACGGTAATTTTCGTTGGCTTTCCAATCATTCTATCTAGCGCTTTACCAATCCTATAGATATTAAAGGTTATTCCCTCTAAAGCTGCGCGAGCGATATGTTCTCTTTTATGTCTTAGCCCAAGGCCAAACAAGTTTCCCTTCGCCTCTAGGGTCCATAAAGGAGCTCTTTCTCCGTTTACATAGGGATGAAAAACCAGCCCATCTGCTCCCACAGGAACGCTTTCTGCACCTTTTATAAATTCTTCAATGCCACCCTTAAATTCTAGGACCTCTTTAAGCCAGTCTAAAACTATGCCTCCATTATTGGTAGGTCCGCCGATTACAGAGGTCTTTTCATCAAAGACGTAGGTAAAAGTTTCCATCTTGTCGTTTACAGGAAAACCACTTGCAAACTGCCTGATTGCACCACTAGTCCCGACAGATACGTTGATCTCTCCAGGAAGTATCGCTCCACTGCCAAGGTTGGCAAGAAGGCCATCACTAGAACCAATTGCAACAGGTATATCATAGTCTAGGCTAAGTTCCTCTCTTAAATTAGATTTCATATCAGTTAAGAGGCAAGTAGGAGGGACAATCTCTGATAGCTGTTCTTTTTTTATGCCAGCAAGCTTAAGACACTCTTTGTCCCAGTCTAAGTTTTTTAGGTTCAAAAGCCCTGTAGAAGATGCCATACCATAGTCTATGATACGTTTCCCGTACCATCTGCTGATAAGAAAGTCTTTGATAGTCATAAAGTAGGTAGCTTTAAGATATCCTTCAAAGTTTGCCTCTTTCATCCACATCAACTTTAAAAGAGGGGTCATGGGATGAATCGGTGTTCCTGTAACCTTGTAGATCTCTTGCCCTTGCTGCTTTAAGAGGGCATCTGCCTGCTTTTTGCTTCTTGCATCAGACCAAATTAACATATTACAAATAGCATTAAAATCATTATCAACTAAGACTAACGAATGCATAGCAGACGAGATCCCAATACCAACTAGAGTATTTTGTTTAATATCTAGCTCTTGTAAGAGATCCCTTAAGACTTTCAAGGCCTTAAATTCGACCTCATTTGGGTCCTGTTCTGCAAAAATCTGGCTAGGATGGACCGTTGTTACAGGTTCTTCAGCTTCTTTTAGTGGAGTCCCTGTGGTCGTAAATAAAACTGCTTTGATGCTTGTAGTTCCTAGATCTAACCCTATGACGTATTCTCTTTTCATAAATATCCCCCCATTTCAAGAAAGGCTTTGAGAGCTAGCTCCAAAGCCTTAAAAGTTGAGTTATATCAATAATTAGATTGTCATAGCACCATATCCGCCATCTACACGAATGAAAGACCCTGTAACAAAGCCAGAGGCTTTGTTAGAAGCAAGATAAACTGCAGCGCCTTGAAGCTCTTCTGGCTCGCCAAAACGTCTCATTGGGGTATGTCTCATAATCGCTTCGATACGGGCTTCATCCAAGATCTTGCGATTTTGTTCAGCTGGGAAAAACCCAGGTATAATAGCATTTACACGTATTCCACATGGTGCAAACTCTCTAGCTAAATACTGAGTTATACTATTTACACCTGCTTTGGAAGCAGAGTAGGTAAACACCCGAGAAAGTGGAGGCCCTGAAGAAACGGATGAGATGTTGATAATGCTCCCTTTTCTTTTTTGTTCGATCATTTTCTGAGCAAATGTTTGGATGGTAAAGACTAAACCCTTGAGGTTTACAGCCATAATATCGTCCCACTCCTCAGGCCTTAGCTCAAAAAACGGTGTGGAACTGTTTTTACCTGGAGCATTTAAGAGAATATCCCAGCCTCCTGACCATTTTTCAATCTCCTCTGCAACTCTAGTGATGTCCTCTAATTTACTTACATCAGCCTTAAAGGCTTTAGCTTTGCCACCGTCTTGTTCAATTTCTTCTGCTACTTTTTCTGCAGTCTGGAGGTTTCTACCGACAATAGCTACTTCTGCTCCATGCATTGCAAAGGCTTTCGCTATGGCACTTCCTAGCGTACTATTTCCACCAAATGCCACCGCCTTTTTCCCAGATAAATCAAATAAATCAGTCATTAGATCTCCTCCTGAAATTTATCTAACACTTTCCTTCCTTAAAATAAGTTGCCATCTTTATCAAAAGGAATCTCATAAAGTTCTGATATCTGTTCTAAATTCGGTTCTCCTTTTACATGCTCTAAAAGGCACTCTGAAACTTCGATCTCTCCAAGCTTTAAGGTGTTTTTAAGCCTCACCATTTTTACCTTAGTAAAATCTAAGATATTACAAGTTTTAATTGCAGCCTGAAATGCTAGTTTATCGTTTGGCAGTACTGTTGAGATATGGGTTGGTCCCACAACAGTAGAGGTTAACCCATTGGCGTAGGTAGCATCACTGTCCATCTTGTCTATTAAGCGCTGCGTAGTAAAGTCAGCAGTTCCAACACCGTTAGCGTTTCCTTCGGAGTCGTCTGTTAGATCCAAAACTGCCATCTTCGTCACCTCAGGACCGCCATAGGCATATGGGGTTGGGTATCTGCCTGTAATATTTGGATCCATACCATCGCCACTGATGTTTTTGCCAATCTCATCTATTATCAGCACATCAATTTTGTCAAAATAGAGTTTAGGAAGTAGATCTTTGGCAAGTTTTAAGAGTTCTATCTCTCTTTCTTCGATCTTTTCTGGACTTAAAACTTCAATCTTCGCTGCCTTATCAAAGGCATTTTCAACAGTTGCAACTGCAAACAAAAACGGCAGTTTCCCAAGAAGCATATTTGCCATCATAGGAACATGCTCTGCCATGTGTTTAAAACCTAACTGATGGGTAGCTTCAGCGCCTTTTTGTTTGCCAAGACCGATACTGATCATTTTCATAATGCCGCTTTCAACTCTACCGCGAAAAGCAGTGTGCGGTTTTATCCTATTAATAACGACAATGCCTTCTGCCTTAGAAGCGTACTTATCAACATAGACCGGAAGTCCATTAGGAAGCGTACTAACCTGTACAACCTCCATTGAGGACAGTATCTTACACCCAGCAGTTTCTTCTGTTATACCTAAATGGGCTAAGACTTCCTTTTGCCCCTCGGCAGTTGCTCCTCCGTGGCTTCCCATAGCAGGGACAATAAAAGGCTCAGCGCCTAATTCTTTTAGAAACTCTACAGTAAAGGCCGTGATCTCGGCAATTCTGTCTACGCCTCTACTACCTACTGCTATTGCTATTTTCATCTCTGGTCTAATTTTAGTTTTAATCTCTTCCTGGTTTAGCTGCTCTTTTAATACTCCTTCTACATCGCTAAGGTGAGTGTCATCAAAGATCTGTCTAACCTTTGCCATTTTAGGAAGAGGTGTATCTTTTAATAGCTGCTCTAATATACCCACAGAAAATCTGCTCCTTTAGAGTAAATTTACCTTAAAACAAATCACCATAGCCAAGTCTCCTTAAACCGTCTGCAGAGATTTTCAGACTGTCAAAGGAGTCTTTGTCATAGGTAAGATCCTGCTCGATGATCAGATACTTAGAGCCACTCGCTAGGCCTGCTTCAATTATAGCCTTGAGATCGAGGTTGCCTTCGCCAAGCTCTGCAAATTGAATCAGATTACTTAGTTTTGCACCTAGTCTCTTGTCGTCTTCTAGTTCACTACCAGTAAAGGATATCGGTCCAATGCGATAGTCTTTTAGGTGCAAAAGATCGACTCTGTCTTTAAATCTCTTAATGATCTTGACTGGATTTTCTCCTGCTCGTTGAATCCAGTGGACATCTAACTCAAAGCCAAGCTTTGTAGTGTTTTCTCTCATTAAGTCCAGCAGATAAACTCCATCATACTTTTGGAATTCGTAGTGGTGGTTATGATAATAGAAGCTAATACCTTCATAGGTTAAGCGCTCTGCCATCTTTTCCATCTCTTTGACGAACTCCATTGTTTTATCCTTATACCCCAATATTCTAAAGGGAATCATTGCCATTCTGATGTACTTAGAGTTCAAGGTTTTACAGTCGTTTACAATCTTATCGAAATTATTTAAGAGCGTTTCGCCAGGAGCATTTGGCACCTTCTGCTCTAAAACTGCAGACACCGCAGCGATCTCGATCTTAAAATCTTCGCTTGCTCTTTTTAACTCTAAAACGTTTTCTGGTGTCATAGGCATCCAAGAGGCTTCGACAGCGGAAAACCCCAACTGATAAATTTTACGCATTGTCTCGTAAACGCCAAGTTTATCAATCTGGTTTGCAACTGTATAAAGTTGCACGCAGATCTTTGCTTTACTCATCTATAAACCTCCATAGAAATTGGGATATTTAAGTTGGAAGATCTATAAATAGCATCGATAATCTCCATTGTCTTTTGTCCATCTTCTACATGGATATAGTCCTCTGTATCATCAATAATTGCACGATAGAACCGATTGATTAGAGTATCGTGGCTTGCTCCATAGTAAAATTTACTGCCAGGGAGCTTTTGATCCTCGGCAATCTGTTCCTTCTTGCCTTCTTTGTTGGTGTTATACAAAATAAAGTCCTTAATGGTAAGTTTCCCTTTTTCCAGAACTACCTGTAGTTCTACAGAAGAGTTGCTCGAATAAGTAGTGGTTGCAAAGAACAGGCCTATTGCTCCGCTTTTGAATTTGAAATTTGCAATAGCTGTATCTTCGACTTCATAGCCGTAGTTCACAAGCTGATCAATTGAACCTCTAATCGATTCGATCTCTCCGCCAATTAATTGAATTTGATCTAGAGTATGGATTGCTTGATTGATCATAACTCCTCCGCCTGCATACTTCATAATGCCGCGCCAGGGTTTTACATCGTAATAGGATTTAGGACGATGCCAAACAACAAGACCTTTAACTCCAAGGACCTTTCCAAGCTCTCCTGAATCAACTATTCTTTTTAACTCTACGAATGAGTCATTAAGCCGGTTTTGTAAGCTGACACATACCTTTACATCAGAATGCTTTTTAGCAAGTTCAATTAAGGCAAGTCCCTCATCTACGTTTTTAGTTAACGGCTTTTCTAAATAGACATTGACTTTCTTTTCCACACATGCCTTGGTGACCGGTAAGTGAAGATAATGGGGCAAGCATACGTGGACACAATCCAAACTCTCTTTTTCCAGCATCTTTTGGTAGTCTGAATAGAAATTAACATTACAGGCGGCGCTTTGACGCTCCTTATCGATATCACAGACTGCTACAAGTTCAGCATTTGAGCTGCCGTTAATTGCCGCTAGATGAATTCCGGAAACATCGCCAAGTCCAACTACAGCTACTTTTAACACGCCACTTCTCTCCTTTGTGGTACGCACCATAGTATATTTTGATGATATAAGTTATAGCTTTACTGCCAAGCACTATCATAAGAATAGTCGTTATCTAAAAAGACACAGCTGTCTTTATCTCGCTTCGTTTTTACCGAACTTTAAAATCAGCCTCAAAGATTCTCTATAGTAAACTTCCTCTTCAAAGGCTATTTCTTTACACCTTAAAATTAACTTCTAGCTGAAAAAATCCTGTTAATTCAGCGGAAATTTCAATTAAAGAACTAAACTTCAAAAAAATGGCAGTTCGAATAATCAAAACTGCCACTAAAATATGTTTTACCTTTTTATCATTTCACTATAGCAGTTAAGATACTCTAAAAAACTCAAAACTAGAACCAGTTAGTATGAAAGACTCCCTCTTTATCTTTGCGCTGATAGGTATGAGCGCCAAAGTAATCACGCTGCGCCTGAATGAGATTTGCTGGCAGATCCTTTGCTCGATAGCTATCATAGTAGGCGATTGCACTAGAAAAAGTTGGGACTGGAATCCCGTATTTCACAGCAGTAGAGACCACTTCTCTAAGAGAGTGTTGGTACTCTCTTACTATCCCGCCAAAATAGGTATCTAAAAGTAGATTTTCAAGTTCTGGATTTTTATCATAGGCATCTTTAATCTTTTGTAAAAACTGAGCTCTAATAATACAGCCGCCGCGCCAGATCATCGCAATTTTTCCATAGTCTAGGTCCCAATTATAAAAGCTAGATGCCGCTCTCATCTGAGCAAAACCTTGGGCATACGAGCAAATCTTGCTCATATATAAGGCTTCCCTTATAGCCTCAATCAGCTCTTCTTTGTTTCCCTGATATTGCTCTTTGTTTGGACCAGATAGAACCTTGCTTGCTTTGACTCTTTCAACTTTTAAGGCAGACATAAAACGCGCAAATACCGATTCAGTAATTAAAGGCAGAGGTACGCCTAAATCAAGTGCATTTTTACTTGTCCACTTGCCTGTACCCTTTTGACCTGCAGAATCCAAAATAACATCCACAAGAGGTTTGTTTGTATCTTCATCTATCTTAGTAAAGATATCTGCTGTTATTTCAATTAAGTAGCTGTCTAGTTCTCCTTTATTCCACTTCGAGAAGACTTGGTGTAAGTCTTTAGCACTAAGGCCAAGGAGCTCCTTTAGTAAGGCATATGCCTCTGCGATTAACTGCATATCGCCATATTCGATGCCATTATGAACCATTTTAACGAAGTGCCCAGCACCGTCTGGGCCAATGTAGGCAACACAAGGCTCGCCATTTACTTTGGCAGAGATTGCCTCAAAGATTGGGGCAACTAGATCATAGGCTTCTTTTTGACCACCTGGCATTATTGCAGGTCCTTTAAGAGCACCTTCTTCTCCCCCTGAAACGCCAGTCCCAATAAAGTGGATTCCTGCTTCTACTAACTCCTTGCCTCGGCGGATGGTGTCTTCAAATAAGGTGTTGCCACCATCGATTAAAATATCACCCTTTTCTAAAAAAGGTCTTATAGCTGCAATAGTTGCATCAGTTGGACCTCCCGCTTTTACCATCAGGATAATTTTACGTGGCCTTTCTAGAGAGTTTACTAACTCTTCTAGGCTGTAGGCTGCGACAAAGTTTTTACCTTTTGCGTCTATTTTCATAAATTCTTTGGTCTTTTCTGGAGAACGATTAAATACTGCAACAGAATATCCTCTTGATCCAATATTTAATGCTAGATTCTTACCCATTACAGCAAGACCAATTACCCCGATTTGTTGTTTAGGCATAGCTCAATTCCTCACTTTATAATGGTTTCAGATAGAAAAATACCTCTTAGCATTTTCGTAGCAGATTCCTCTAACATACTTTTTTAAAAGGGCCATATCTTTAGGAGCTTTGCCCTCTTCTACCAAGTTACCCAGAAAATTGCATAAAACCCTGCGGAAATACTCATGCCTTGTAAAGGAAAGAAAACTTCTTGAGTCAGTTAACATACCGATAAATGTGCTAACTAACCCCATATTAGCTAACGTCTCTAGCTGGTTTTTTATTCCATCTATGGTATCGTTAAACCACCAAGCAGCCCCAAACTGTACTTTTCCTGGGATCTCACTGCTTTGAAAGTTGCCTGCCATTGCAGCTAAAACGTTATTATCATTAGAGTTTAAACTATATAGAACTGTCTTTGGTAGCTTCTTATTGGCATCTAATTGATCTAGAAGATTTGCTAGCTTATCTACAAGAAGAGAGTCCCCGATAGAATCAAAGCCACTATCTGGTCCAAGCTTTTTAAACATACGGGTGTTGTTGTTTCTTGTTGCACCAAGATGAAGTTGCATAGCCCAGCCCTTTTCAAAATACATCTCGCCTAACCTTGTTAAAGTATAGGTCTTATACTTTTCTACTTCTTGCTTAGTCAGCTTACTACCTTTTAACTTCTTTACAAAAATCTCTGAAATCTCTTTGAACTTTGCTTCTTCATAAAAAAGAACAGTTAGGCTGTGATCTGAGCTCCGGCAGCCAAGCTTGTCAAAAAACTCCACTCTACTTTCTAATACAGCTAAAAAGGTCTCATAGTTGTCTATCGGTTGGTTTGTTGCCTTACCTAGTTTCCCGACCCATGAGCTAAATTCATCTGTTCCAATGTTTAAGGCCTTGTCAAGTCTAAATGTTGGAGCAACTAGGACTTGGTAATTTTCTTCTTGAAGCTTTTTATGAGCTAATAAATCGTCTGTTGGATCGTCAGTAGTGCCAACAAACTCCACCTTAAACTTTGTCAAAATAGAGCGCACAGAAAGCTCATCTGCTCTTAACCTCTTATTTGCTTCTTCCCAGATTAAAGGGGCACTTTTTTCATCGAGGAGCAAATCTATATCAAAGTATCTTAAAAGCTCGAGGTGGCTCCAGTGATACAGAGGATTTCCTAATGTATTTGGCACTGTATTTGCCCAAGCTAAAAACTTTTCGTAATCTGATCTGTCGCCGGTTATATAGTCTTCACTAATGCCGTTTGCTCTCATTAACCGCCATTTGTAATGATCCTCTCCAAGCCAGATCTCTGTTAAGTTATCGAACTTTTTGTTCTCTACAATCTCTAGAGGATTTAAATGATTATGGTAGTCGATAACGGGAAGTCCTTTAGCTACGCTGTGATACAGTTCTTTTGCAGTATCGTTATACAAAAGAAAATCATCAGTGATAAACGTTTTCAAAGCATCCACCTCTCTTTTAACCAAAACAAAAAATAGAATCTTAAGTGAAAACCTGAAAAAAGCAAAAAGTGCTAACTCTTTCCCTTAAAGGGTTATGACAGCAAGAAAGGCAATTCCTGCATAGCAAACTATTCTCTCAAAGAAACTCCTTTACTACTCACTAAGCTTTACAATAAAAAGCCTAAATACACAGGCAGAATCAATAGGTAGTTAAATGCCACGAAAAAAAGTACCTGTTTGTTAAACCGACCACCGCTCTGTTAGATTTTGGTCTAACTTTTGGGGATCACTTTAAGTAAACTGGTACTTCCTTGTTTAAAAATTAGCTATTAGTCTAGATTTACTAAGTTTATCTGCTTTATTTAAGGTTTAACCTGCTATATCCTCTTTTGGTTTTTGAGCCAATCGACCATGTCTCTCACGGTTTTTTCGATAGGAGTAACTTTATAACCTAATTCTCTACTGGCTTTTTCATGAGAAAACCGAGAATTGCTAGTTAAGGTAAAGAGTGAGTAAGGTGTATAAAGAGGTGGCTGCTTCAAAATTCGATAATAAGATTCACTCAAAGGAGCTGTAAGTTTAGCAATCCACATTGGAATAACAGCTTTTACTCTCTTTTTACCGGTCACTTTATGAAACATCTCGAGCATCTCTTGTACGGTAAAATAGCGATTAGAAAGGATATAACCTTCTCCCGATCTGCCTTTTTTACTACAAGCAAGGATACCTTCTGCTACGTCTCTAACATCGACAAAGTCATACCCACCTTTTACTCCTGCAACTAACCTTCCTTGAGAATAATCTATTAAGAGCTGGGTCAGATGCCCTCTACCATAGTCATAAGGGCCCATTATACCTGATGGGTGAACCACACAGGCATGGAGTCCTCTAGTAGCTGCCTCTAAAACTAGTGCAGTTGCTTCTGCTTTTGTCTTTGCATATAATCCTACAACTTTTTCAGGGCTAAAATCGCTTGATTCAGTGATGACTTCACCATGAGGTCGTTCAGGGATGGCGTGAACAGAGCTTACATAGATAAGCTTTTTAATGCCATATTCTTCACAGAGGTCAAGTATATTCTTTGTTCCGCCTACATTTACATCGCGCACTGCTTGATCAAATTTAGAAGCTATAGTAACTATTCCTGCGCTATGAATTAAAACAGTCTCTTCATCTTTGTCTATTGTAAAGAATGGACGCATGGATTCTTTATCTGCGATATTTCCTCTAAAGATCTCAATTTCACTTGGAAGCTGATCAACTATTTTATCATTAGCTAATGCTAATCCTCGAACTGAAGCTCCTTGTTCAAGCAGTTTTCGTGCAATAGTATTTCCCAGATGTCCTGTTATACCTGTAATCAAATAGTTCATACTCAAAGATTCCACCTCTACTATTTTTTTAAATTGGACTCTTTGATCAATCTCTTAAGCCTAAGCCTGAAAAATACCTAAGGTGTTAGAATCTCCAAAAAGATATCTCAGACATTATAGCCATTCTCAGTCTTTACCTTGGCTGCATTACTTTTGTTGTATCTCAGTAGATTCACCAAAAATAATGGCAAGGGTTTTTAAAGAATCGCAAATTTCTTTTCTTTCTGGTTGTAATAATGACTGAATTGCAATACCAAAAAGACCACCGGAAAACCCAATCGATAAGGCTTCTGCTGAAAAGTCTGGCTTTGTCTCTTGTAACTCTTTGGTGTCAAATATTTCTCTTATCCCATCTATCATCTCAGCAAATACTTCTTGAACCTTTTTTCTTAGTGGTTCTGACCACATAGCAAGACCTGCTAAATCATATATTACCCGAAATACGCCTGGATCTTTTTCTAAGACCTCTTGAAACATAGCTATAAATCTTTCTCCTTTTTCCTTAGAGGTCATCTTTGGCTCAAAGTTTTGCGCCATGTAATTTTGGTATTTATTAGCCGCTCTAGCTACAACAGCTAGTAATAAGCCTTCTTTGCTTTGATAGTGATAACTAATTTGGCTCAAGGCAACTCCTGCTTCTTTTGCTATATGCCTAAGTGATGTATGAGCATATCCATCTCTAGAAATGCAGTGATAGGCAGCATCAAGAATCAGAGTTTCTTGGTCTATGTGCATTTACTCTCCCCCCCAAATTAAACTAGTCTGCAGAGGATATGAAAAACCACAATTCGAACGTTCGTTCGATCCTAGTTTAAGTCTATCTTATTCGTACGCTAATTGCAATAGAAGCAGTCAGAAAACTCCCCGTAGAATACAAACAACAAAGCCACGAAACAGAGCACTGTAACAGGATAATCCATCTTCTACATTTTTGCGTAAAATCCTTTTCATTTGCGATTTGAACTTGATTTTTATAAACGTCTAGGTACTCATTTACAGCAGACAGCTTTTACTCCTATATAAAGGTGCTCCCTTAAGATAAACAGCGTCTATTTCCACTATCTACCACAAGGAAGCATATCATTTAGATGCAGCCCATTATGCTATCGATTTTTATTCTAGCCTGATGGATATTTTTTCAAACAGCAAGTCTGTCAACTGATTGCCTATGAGATCAGAGAAGTAATAACCAAAGTCTTCAAAGCCAGAGATATCTTTATACCCATCAACTCTGTATTTTCGTCCACCTAGAGTATCACACGATAGGTTGCATATCCATTTCGAGATATAGTCCGATCCAATGTTCTATATCCGTTCCAATCTCCATGGACATCGACATAAAGAGTTCCCTCTGGGTGGAATGGTGGCTATGAAGAACGGGCTTTTGTTGGTTCTTGCCGTTCTGTGTGTATTTAGTATTGCAATATCAGCGAAAACTATTGTTGATGAATTAAGTTTGATTTACAAGTGATCAGACACTACGGATAATTTGGGGGCATTTGGCGTAACAGCAGGGGAAACTTGGTCAGAAACTCAATATGGACTATACAGAGTATGTGCTTCAAATGGAAAGTATAGCTATGAGGATGATAGAGTACCATACAATTTTTCGGATGTTGCTCCATATGATGCTACTGTGGTATTTAATACTACTACTCGAAAAGAAACATGGGATGGCCTATGGACAAGATGGGTTGAGTATGATGATGGGACATTTGAACAGGTTGAATTTGAAATGACTACTGTTTACAAAAATTTTTTAAGCTGGAATTGGCGTTACTTATACTAGAATAAGCAGAATAAGAACAATCAAAGACAGGAAGGCATGAACTTCCTGTCTTTGATCTGCAAAGGTGTTTTAAAAAAAGAGAAGAACTAATAACATAAATTAGGAGGTGTATTTGTGAAAAAATGGTTTTGGCTACTATTGCTTGTTGCTTTTTGTTTAGCGCTTCTGTTTTTTGGCTACAGGTTTTTCCGAGATGATACCAATCAGTTAGTATGTATCTTTTATCCCGGAATTTTTGTGGATGAGACCATTAAAGCTTTTGCTAAGGATTATAGGGCGTCTTCAGGTTATTCGGCCAAATTTGCTTATGTAAACAAATACAGTGAAGTTATGAACAAAGCCATTCCAAAGATGTTAGAAAGGTTAAAGAGTGACCCTGAAAGATATGATGTGATTATGTTAGTCTCAAATCCAGCTCTACAATTTGAAGAAGAAACAGTAATAGCCTCTTATATCGATGAAAGTACCATTGTAAAAATAAATGCCTATCTTAGTTTTGGTGTAAATAAGTTAAGTAAAAATCGTTCCCAAGCTATCGATTTAATCGAAAATATTGCTTGGGAATACCAGCAAGGGTGGCTACATATGCCAGCATGGGAACGGAAACAGATGAAAACTCTAGAACAATGAAGGAGGTTCTAAA
>JAQVYS010000082.1 GCA_028708605.1 Bacillota bacterium | reverse complement strand
TCAGGAAGTTTGCAGATCAATCTGAAGCCCGCGTCGATTTATTCTTCTCTCATCTATGATACTGATCTTCAACCTTTACAAAGAACCTTAAGTCGCGAGTTTGTCTTAAGTGTTGCAACTAGACATAACCCTAGAATAGGAGCAGAGATAAAAACTGTTAATTGCGTTTACCGTGGAAAATACTCTCTAGCCTCGTCTAACTTCTCTTACTCATATTCAAGCAAGAATCTTCTGATATCCGTGGGTCTTAGAAATGCAGACAATTCTTTAGATCTTACCTGGCAAGCTATTTGGAACTCTGAGTATAACAACGGCCTAAATCTTTCTCTAAATTTAGAGAGACTGCCAAAAGGTAGTGGCAGAATAAACGAATATCGAGCTGGCGTTTCGCTTAGCCAAGGATTGGCTTTTACAGAAAACGGAATAATTAGTACTCCTTACACATCAAGCGTTTTGTCTACTTTATCTGGCAGAGTCTTCCTTGATTTAAATAACAATGGGGTCTACGACCAAGGAGAACCTGGCTTGCAAGATATCGAGCTGCAACTAGACTCTCGCTTTGTAAAGTCAAACCCTGATGGATCGTTTCTCTTTTCTAATGTCAAAGAGGGTGTCTACACCTTTGGTTTTGATCCACAAAAATTAGACTCGGATTATACTACCGACCTGCTTAACTTCCCAGTCAAGATCAATAAAGGAGATAATCTAGTCTTTGATATGCCACTTACCATAAATGGAATACTTAAGGGTAGAGTCTATATCGATGTAGACAGCGATGGTACTTTTAGTGAAGAAGATACCCCTCTTGATTGGACCCAAGTTATAGTATCAAACGGTCAAAAAGCATTCACTGATAAAAACGGTAGCTACTATTTTGAAAACCTCCCCCTTGGGACTTTTGAAATAACTGTGGCCAAAGAGACTCTTCCAGTTGGTTTAAACGCTCCTGAAACAATTACTATCCAGATTACACCAGATAAACTCAATAATCTTATTGATTTTGCACTAAGATACTGAGATCTTGAAGAACGTGCCTTTTTCTTCAAGGTCTCCCTTTTTTTAGAGAGCTTGTACCTATTTTGAAATCCATGCATTGAAAGGAGCCTTGCCTCATATAGGTAGACAGTGATGTTAAAAACAAGTTTTCCCAAGTCATCGGGATATTTTTAAGCAATCCATGAATAAGAATATTTTCAAAAAACCATACTACTCTTAGTAAGATATTAAAGCTCTTGTTAATTTTTCCATTAGGAGGAGAGTTGTTTGAAACGCAGCTTACTTTTTGTCCTGTTTTTGCTATTTCCTCTTGTGACCTCTGCGCAGGTCTATTACAAAGACTTAGGTCTTATACCAGCTGATAGGGAGACCATCTTTTCTCTTAATGAGAGCTTCCCAGAGTTTGAAGACAGTCTCTTAGTCGACTTGCTAAACACAGCAGAAACAAATCCTATTATAGACACCAACTCAGTACTTGAGTTTGTAACAGTAGTAGATGATACGGTTTACATTACTCCGACTCTAGATACTGCTCCAGGCTTTTACAGTTTACTTTTTCTAAATAGTAGCGAGCTGACTCGAGAGTTGTTTATCCTCAGCTTCAGGATAGGAAAGGTAGTTAAGTTCCAGATCAATCCCCAAGGTTTACGCTTAGATGGCTATGCAAATCAGAAAAAAGAACTTGCATGCGAAATAACATCCAACTCTGATTGGGAGCTTTATGTGCAAAGTTTAGGAGAATACCCCGATATTGAAATTTCTATCGAAGAAAAAACCGTCTATCCGGATAACACTCCTTCTTTGCTTATCTCTGGAAGCAAAAGCCAACAACCGAAAAATTTTCAAATTGCAGTAAAACTTTCCGATAGCTACAAAGATATCCCAGCCAGCCATTATGTCTTTCCAATTATCTTTACTCTATCCACTTTCGACTAAATCTTTGGTATCAACCTAGCAATAGGTTGTATATAAAAAAGGAGGCAAATTAAATGCGCAAATTGTTCCCATTTCTTCTCCTAATAGTGTTGTTGGTTTCCGGTCTAGCTTTTGCTGATGATGTCGGCGTCGAACTCAATAACGCGCCGACCCCCGAGGAAATAGCCTACGCGCAACATGTAAACGATGACGGTGTCATAATAGTTGAAAGAATCGGATCTCAGTATGTCATTCTCGATTACATCCAAAACCGTACTGGTGGTTATTACAAGGATGTAAACGGCAAAAATCCTCAATCCACTCAACTTACAATTAGAACAGAAGCCTATATCCCTTGTTACATCAAGATGACAGTAACAGGTAACTACGGAAATTCTGTTCTAGAGAGCTTTGGACCAGGCGCAGAGGCCATAACTACTGCTAGAAATTACTTCTTGCTCTTTGACAATGAAGTAGGCGGCTATGTAGATGGTGATTGGGGTATCTTAGGTCATGGCAGAAATGCTGAAATCGCCCCTGGAGACGATGTGTTTATCCAAGCATGCGATCAGATCAAAGTCGAAGTTTATGCCAACGATACATTCCAATATGATGTGATTGCTTCTGCTCTAAAAGCAGCGGCAAACGTTGATACCGAAATAGCAAGTAATGTACTTCCTCTTCACATGAGATACAGTGTAGATTCAGGAGACTGGATAGAAAAACAATTCTTGACTTTAGATCAAGAGACAGTCCTTATTGCCGAAAGACCTGCAACAGATTCAGTTGAAGCACTACATCAATTCCGCGTGCCATACACAACATCTACTGCCCATGGTCAATATGATGGCAAACTTATTCTAAAGGCTTACACCATCTAGTAACCACATAGCCCGGGCAAAACAGCCCGGGCTTTTTGGAGGAATCTCTATGAGGAAAAAATTGTTTTTTAGTTTATTAGTATGTATGTTTTTAAGTCTCTGCATTTTTGCAACTGTTATAGTAGATCCAAGTCGGTTTATTCTCATTGGAGAGCCTGGAGTAAAACTCACCCAATCTATTAACATCATCAATGCTAGCACAAATCCAGTCGATTTAACAGCGGTCCTATATGATTGGGAACTAAATGAAGAAGGTAAATTAGAAGAAATGCCTATTGGAACCTTAGTCGATTCTTTAGGTTCTTCAATAAAGTTTAGCCCCAAAAAATTTTCTCTTAATCCAGGTCAGGCACAGGTTGTGAGATTTACAGTAGAAGTCCCAACTGATGCTACAGAACATAAGGGAATTGTTTTTTTTGAAGAAGAGATTCCTGTAGTAGGTAATCAATCAGGAGCAACTGTTACAACAAAAATTGGAGCAACGATCTATGTTGCTCCAGAAAATGCGACCCTAGCCTTTGAACTCCTCGACACCAATGTTGTCTTAATAGGTGATGGAGTTTATTTCCTAGTAGAAGCAGTTAACAAAGGCACAGCCCATATTCGCTTTGGCATCAACTACAAGTTGCAAACAAAATCTGGTATGCTTCTTAAAGAAGATACCTACTCTGAGCAGGTTCTATTCCCCGGAAAAACCTCTAAACTCTATTATCCAGTTGCAATTCTACCAAGCGGAGATTACCGCTTGGCATTAGAATTTAACTTTACCGGTTTTACCAAAACCCATAACCAAGCAATTTCCTTTACTTTGTTAGGTGACAATCAATGAAAAGGCTGATGCTTTTAGTGTTGTTTGTTCTCCTCAGTGTATCAGCCCTTGGTTTTGAAGAGATACTGTTGGAAATTACCGTACAGTATCTAGATGGAAAAATCAAATGGCAAGAGGTTATTGATGCTATAGACGACGGTGATGTACTTCTTCCTCTCTCCCAAATCTCTAACGCTCTAGAACTTGATGTTTCTTTTGATAGAGCTAACGATTCCTTCTCTGTTAGCTTTAAAGACAACCCTAAAAGTTTTACTGCATCAGGCTACAATGATCTGCCTTTACTTGCTGAGAAAAAACCACTTGAGTTAGATAACGACTATTATGTCCACGTTGGGTTTTTAGACAGTGTACTCGAGATGACTCATCTTTACGATCCACTAAAATCATCGTTAATTATTGTTCTAAGCTACCCAAGTCCGAAGATAGAACAAACTAGAGAAGGTACAATAGACTTAGAAATTGAAGCAGAAAAACCTTTTGAAGCACCACTTAGCCCTTTTAGATTCTCATCGTTTGAATACCAGCTAGAAAAAACCTATCGAAAAGACTCCTCTCAAAACGATGGACAGTTTTATTTGCATTTTAGAACAGGCTTAGCTGAAATTTCGACTGGAATTACTTTGGAAAACACTAGGCTTAAAAATCCATATTTTCTGCTTACCTATGAGCAGAATAATCTTCTCTTTAAGCTAGGTCATACTGCCTTTACCTCACAGACAAGGCTTGGCAATACATCGCTTTTGGGGCTTATTTTTATCAAGCCCTACCCTACAATTACGAGAAAGTATCCAGTTATTGATCTTGAAATTCAAGGCAAAAAAGGAGACGTTGCTGTCGTTTTTATCAATAACTCTCCTGCAAAAAAGATTGAATTAACTTCTGATGAGCCAGAACTAGTTCTGTTGCCACTAAAGCCTTATCGATATCAAGTTATTACTGTAGAAAACGCTAAGCTTATAAGCCAAAAAACCTACTATAATGGCATTTCATTTCTAGAAAAAGGTGAGGCGCAGACTTGCCTCTATGCAGGATATTTTGGCAAAAAAAGATTCGAACGACTTGGTGAACTAGTAGAATTTTCCTATAGTCGTGGCCTTACAGAGAACAGTGATTTCAATGCAGCTTTTGTTTGGCAAAAAAAGGATGTTTTAGAAAGTCCACTCCTACGATTTGACCTCAAAACAGAGCTATTTAATGGATTTAGTCTTGCGTCTATCTTCTATTTAAATGGATTGGGCCAAACTGGAGGAGAATTCTCTTTAATCTCTACTTTTAAAACAGGCTATTTAGAGTTCAGTTATTACAACCGGCCAAAACAAATCCTAGCATATTATAAAAAACCTGTGAACAAAGGAGTAACCGTCTCTTTAGAGAAGGATTTTTCTACTTCCCTTAGATTACAAGCCACTACAGGAGTTAGCCTTAAAACTGAAAGCACGCCCCTTTTACGTTTCTTCCTAGCCTCTGCATCCTTAAGTTTTGCAAAACCACTTTCTAGATTCTCTCTTAGTTACGGTCAAAATGAAAGCTATATTGCTCCGCCTGAACAGATTCTTTTAACTGACACCTTTACGTTCAGTTACAGTTTAGCTCTGCCACGTTTTAACCTTAATGCTAAGTACACTGATCAATCTCTAGTACTAGACACTTTGTCGTGGAACCAAAAACAACTTGGAGGAAAACTTACCTTTAGCATAGGAAACTTTGTGTTTTTTAATAACGAAACTATCCTTTCATCTGAGAACAAAAATTCTCTCTCTGGCTCAAACGAGATGCAGTTAAACGCAAACTTAACAAGAACTCTTTGTCTTACTGGAACCCTTTCCTTGGAAGGCACCATAAAACCATCCTATCAACTTGATAATCAAACTAATGGTCTTGGGCTTAGCTTCTATTTAGGACCTCCATTTTGGGAGTTTAGGGTCCAAAGAAACCTTGGCCAACGAGGTAATTACACAGAATACTCAGGTAAGGTTACTATAGGAAATCAAAAAACTAAGTTTTCTTTAAACGCTGCCTTAAGAGAGACAGAAAAAAAGCTCCTGGAAAACACCTTCAAACTTTTGTTTAATCACACCTTTACAAATGGTTTTACTGCTGGAATTAGATACGAGAAACTCGCATCAACTCCATATTCAAATACTCAAGAGCGTATTGGTTCTATATCCATCTCTCACGGTGTATCCTTTACAAGCAAGGGCATTTTAGGGCACAAATATACAGGCGAGGATCTTGCCTCGTCAGTCTCTGGTGTCGTATTTTTGGATCTAAACGGAAACGGTGTTAAAGATGAAAGGGAACCAGGTATTGAAAAAATCGAGATGAAGCTTGGTCCGCAGACTGTTCTCACAAATAAAGATGGGTTTTTTATGTTCAGTACAGTCAGTTCTAAAAGCTATCTTTTTGGCTTTAACCCAGAAAAATTAACTGCAGACTATGTTGCTCCTCTTTTAAACTTCCCAATTAATATCAGAAACGGTGATCATATCGTATTTGATATGCCACTTACTATGAACGGAGTCGTTAAAGGTAGAGTTTTTATTGACACAAATCTAGATACCATCTTTAACGAAAAGGATATCGTGTTAGATTGGGTTAATATTAAAATCGAAGAACTAGACAAACAAACCTTTAGCGACAAATCAGGAAACTACTACATCGAAAACCTACCGCTTGGAACATTCACAGTGAAAGTTGATCCTAAATCAATCCCTCTTGGTCTTAGTCCTGGAGAGCCTAAAAAAGCCTACATTACTCCTGACTCTCTAGACTGTATCCTTGATATTCCTTTAGTATACTAAAAGTAGCCAGTCTGTTTTAATTGCTTAAAACGACTGGCTACTTTTCTTTTCTTATGTTATCTAACAATTTGCTAAATGAATACCTATCTGCAAAAACCTGCCACAAAACCCCAAAGAAGATCAAAGCTATTTTAACTGTTATTGAAGACTTCCAAAGGCAAAGTCCAAGCACAGCTCCTAAAAGATTGCTACCTGCATCGCCTAACATGGTTTTCTCCTGCGTTTCATACGGTATAAGTACAAATAAGATGCCAGAAAGAGCTAAGGCCAATAGTCTAAAAAGATCAGTCTCTCTAGACAGGACTAGGATAAAAAGAGCAATTAGATAGAAGTTTACAGCCCTTTTAGGCCTAGTATCCAAAGTATTTAGTGTATTTGATACAAGAGCTGTAAGAGCCGCATCTACATAAAGATTAGGTCTTCTAAAAACAAATGCAAGACCCATAGATAGAATGAAGATAAATACCAGTTTAATGACACCACTTGTAATTACTCCATTTCTTAACTTAAGAAAGTGGCCTTTTAAACCTTTGGCTTTTTCATGTAAGAGATCATCTATTAGTCCAATAAATGATATGCTCATAACATAAAACCATAAAATCGGCATTTCTTTGTACCAGAAAACAAAAGGGATAGTAGCTAAAACCAAAGTAAGAGCAAGCCAAATGCCTGTAGAGGTAAGTACGTTTTCATTTCTATAGTTTTCCACCATAAAAACCTTTTGATCGATTTTTAAGAACCTAGGTAAGATTAATTTTCCAATGATAACTCCAAAAAAAATTGCAGGGAGTTCTCTCATCATCTAAGACCTCTAATTACAGCAAGCAACTGCTTAAACCTATGTGTCATGCCTTTTAGGCCTTTACCGTAGCTACGATCTGTCATCTCCACAGGTACCTCCACTATCTTAAGATTACCTTGACATGCCTTCTTTAGCATAGCTACTTCTATGGAAAATCCTGGTGCAAAAGGCAAGAGACTTTCCCATACTTCCTTTCTAGCTGCTCTTTGTCCAGAAAGCGGAGATTTAAAAAGTCTCCCGGTCTTTAAGAAAAGTAAAAAGGTAGTTGCCTTTCTAACTAAGCCAAAACCGCCTTTAGATCTGAACTGTGCGATTGCCAGATCCGCTCCTAAAAGAACCTCCTCAATCAGCTTTTTTCCCTCAACGCTACTCGCCCCGAGATCCGCATCTAAAAGACAAATCACGCTAGATTCAATCTGAGGAAGAGCAAAGTTCAGGACTCCTCCCTTTCCCAAGTTTTTACTTGCTTTAAGCACTGTAACTCCAAAACTTTCTGCCACTTTTGCTGTTTCATCTTCAGATGCGTCATCTGCGACATATATTTTGCCGATATTAGAGTAGATCAGGG
>JAQVYS010000081.1 GCA_028708605.1 Bacillota bacterium | reverse complement strand
CTGACAGCTAAAATAACTGAGCTAGAGAAGCTGAACAAAACCACTAAAGAAGAGTACGAGTCAAAAATGAACGCACTCCGCAAAGAAACAGCAATTGAGCTACTTCTCAAAGACCAAAAAGCTAAGAACGTTAAAGCTGTTAAAGCGTTGTTAGACTTAGAAAAGGTTAATTTGGATGGCGACAAGTTAATAGGGCTAGAAGAGTAGTTAAAGGGTCTGAGAGAATCGGACTCTTATTTATTTGGTGAAGATACTCTGTCTGGCAGAACTCCAAATAAAGACACGAATTCAGTTGATCCTGAATTCAAGAAGAATCCTTGGAGTAAAGAGCACTTTAATTTAACTGAACAAGGCAAGATCATCAGAGAGAATCCTGAGTTGGCTGCAAAGTTAATGGCAACTACAAAAATAGTTAGATGTGTCTTAAATTACGTGTAAATGGAATAATGCTCCAATAATATGATAAACTATAGATGCTTTTCCTCGAGCACAGGATAGGGCAATGCTGAGGAGCAACCTGAGCGGTGCTTGAGGCTTTCCGAGGCGGCGATGCTCAGAATTGAGCACCGCTTTCTTGATCCTCGCCTCGGAAAACCAAAGCGATAAACCTAAAACTCATGAGGTACAGAAGCTCAACTTATATTATGACCCTCAAATCTATCTTCAAAAAATATCATTAGCTGCCCAATTATATTTCCCCATTCGCGAACTGGCATAATCTTGTCCGTAATACGGCTGATTAGACTGTCTGAAGCTTCGACCCCATAGATATCTCGTAGATGGTCCTCAATATCACGATTTGACATACCCTTGGCGTACATAGCGATAATTCGATTCTCTAAATCATCTGTTTTAGTCTGGTATTTGGCTATAAGGTGCGGGTCAAACTCCCCGTTACGGTCTCTTGGGATATGTATTTCGGTTTCTCCCAACTCTGTCTTTAGAGTCTTTTTGTTGTAGCCATTACGGCTGTTGCCACAACCATCGCCGTTTGGACTGTGTTTTTCATACCCTAGATATTAATCCATTTCTGTTTCTAGCATCTCTTCGATTGTGCCTTTGAACAGATTTTTAAGAAGGTCTTGGACGTCTCCTATGTCCTTACATTGTTTTGCTAGTAAGCCCACTAGTTCGCGTTCTTTTTCGTGCATTGTTTAACATCTCCCTTGTGGAGATTATTACCAATTACACGAAATTCTATACAGTCTCTTTCAAAATGTCATTACTGCTGAAACTTATATTGGTATTACGTTGTTTGCTAATTAAGAACGTGTCTATATCTAGATCATGATAGACTGGGTTAAGTACAGAGTATCCAAAGTTTTTTTGTGGTCATTGTTATATGTAAATTTTTTGTCAGGGTTAAGCTCAATGTAAATAGGGGCCTTACGTTCAGCTTTTTCTTTTCTGCATATGTGGACTCTTTCTTCAAAAAACGCAATGGGGTCATCATATTTCTTTTTTAACTCGTCTAAATAACCAACCTTTTAGATGGTAGCAGTCTGGAGATATCATTTTTCCTTATCATGATAGTTTCCAATGATCGACAAATAAATACACCCATTCTTTTGCTTAGTCTTTTTAAGATACGCAGGCAACCCTTCTTCTCAACACATTAGTTTCATTGATCACATCACACTTCGTTATTGCTCGTTGTATAAATATGACAAAAAAACCTTAAAACACTTGGTGTATTAGTGTTTTAAGCGTTAGCTTTTCGTAAGTGGCTGCAAAAAGCGCTTAGACATGTGACCGTGAGGTCGCAAAACTAGCTGAGACAAGCAACTAAAGAAATGTCATAGGACTTTATCTATAGCATCGAACTATGGTTTTTCGTTAACAGAACAAGAAAGCAAACCTCTGTACTAAGAAGCATGGACGAGCTATGTTTCGCGGAGATATTTGAAACTTAAAATACAAAAAGCAGGAAGGATAGGTAGCGGAGTTGATTCTTAGTAAATACTACGGTGAGTGTAAAGGATTTAAGGTTGTACCCTCTGTAGGAATTTTGTAGGAATTTTGTCAGTAAAACGTAGTTTCTTCTTTCATCAAAAAAAGAGAAGCGCATCCTAAGCTGAGGTATGATTTAAACAGGATAATATGGAGGCGATTATGTGGGAAAATCCCTAGAAATAGAAGCTAATAAAGGAAAAAATCTAAACGCTAAGATTGACAGCAAAAGCTTTATTCGGATTCCTGTAAAAACTCATTTAATTGGTGCTAATGACAACATTGTCGAAGTAGCTAGTCGCTACCTAAAGGGAACTGTAAATGGATCTGATATAGTCTTCATTAGTGAGAAAGTAGTCGCCATTACTCAGGGAAGAGCTATACCTTTAGATCAAATAAAACCTAGACGCCTTGCGACATTTTTGGCTAAATTTGTAACTAAAACACCAGCTGGGATCGGTATTGGTATGCCAGAAACCATGGAAATGGCTCTTAGAGAATGCGGAGTACTTCGAGTGTTGCTTGCAGCAATTGTTGGTTTTATCACAAAAACTTTCTTGGGCAAAAAGGGGTGTTTCTATAGAGTAGCAGGCCCTAAGGCTAGATCAATTGATGGTCCGACCAAAGGCACGATTCCACCGTATAACAAATGTGTGGTCCTAGGTCCTAAAAAACCTAACGAAGTAGCACGTCAAATAAGTGAAGCTTTAGGTGGGGTTAGAGTTGTTATTGTTGACATCAACGATCTTGGTGGCAATATACTAGGCGGATCCCATAAAGGTATAGATTATGCAATGATAGTTAGACTCCTAAAAGATAACCCTTTGGGACAAGGAAGGGAGCAGACTCCGCTAGGTATTATCCGCGAACTTAGATAAGAATACCGTTTTTCCACAACTCAAGAACCAATTCTGAATTTGGATCTGTTAATGAGGTAAAACTCGTTTGTGATATAATAACCTTAAGTCTATAATGTGTTGTAAACATTAAAAGATGCCTTTAGGTTAGTATCGAGTTTGGCTATACAGGTTTAGAAATTCAGGACTATCTGTACTGCATCTTTAGAGGGGAGCGGAAAGACAAAAGATGATGGGAAGTATTTTAGTTGTGGATGATGAACGCGAAATAGCGGATTTACTGGAACTATACCTTAGAAATGATGGCTTTACAGTACACAAATTCTATAATGGTACTGACGTTTTAGAATGCGTAAACACCACAGAACTCGATCTAGCGATTCTGGATGTAATGCTTCCCGACATCGATGGTTTTACCCTCTGCCAAAAGATTAGGGAGAAATATTACTTTCCTATTATTATGCTCACAGCAAAAGTAGAGGATCTGGACAAGATTATGGGTTTAACTATCGGTGCTGATGATTATATAACAAAACCTTTTAATCCTTTAGAGGTCATGGCTAGAGTCAAGACACAGCTAAGACGGTATAAAAAATACAATACAGATGGAAGCGAACAAGAAGCTAACGAGCATGATATTCGGGGGCTCGTAATTAACAAAGACACCCACAAGTGCATTCTGTTTGGGAAGTCGCTTCCTCTAACTCCTTTAGAGTTCTCCATTCTTTGGTATTTATGCGATAATCAGGGGAGAGTAATATCTTCTGAAGAATTGTATGAAGCAGTATGGGGAGACAAATATTTAGATAACAACAACACTGTGATGGCTCATATTGGGCGTCTCCGCGAAAAGATGCAGGAACCCTCTAGAAATCCAAAATTCGTTAAGACAGTGTGGGGAGTAGGTTACAAAATTGACTAAGAGAATGAACCGTCTAAAACGCGCATTATCCTTTCGTCTTTTGGTTCGGTTTTTTATCATGGTGGCACTCTTTTTTGTATTGACAATAGTGCTTTTTTTCGGCGTTATGTACCTACTTCACGAATTTCAATTGCATAACATCCAAATACTCAGTCCTATGTATAAGATCGTCAGCAGGGGGGGGGATTGGGTGTTCGTATTGCTGGCCATACTCCTTGTGGTCGAATTCATTGTCATATTCTTATATTACTGGAGAAAACCTCTTGATTACATAGAAGACATAATCGAGGCGACAGCTAATATTTATGATTCTAAAGACGAGTTAATCAAGCTTCCCATTGAATTAAATGAAGTGGAAGATCAAATGAATCAAATTAAGTTAGATATTAGGCAGAATGAACGGATTGCAAAAGAAGCTGAGCAGAGGAAAAATGATCTTATAGTATATTTAGCGCATGACCTAAAGACTCCCTTAACCTCAGTGATTGGCTACCTGTCTCTCCTAAGAGACGAAAAAGAACTCTCAGAGGAGCTTCAGGAAAAGTATCTTACAGTAGCACTTAAAAAAGCAGAGAGGCTAGAAGACTTAATTAACGAGTTTTTTGAAATTACCCGTTTTAATCTCTCTACTTTAACTTTGGAACTACAGGAGGTAAACTTAACTCGTATGTTGGAACAGATTGCCTATGAATTTAGGCCGATGTTGCTAGAAAAAGGGTTAAGGTGCAGCCTCGCTATAGCACCAGATACGTTCTTAAGATGCGATGTTGATAAAATGCAACGGGTGTTTGATAATCTGTTTAGAAACGCAATCTTTTATAGCTTTGAGGGAGAAGAGATTCAAGTTATTGTCTCCCAAGACGATCAAAAAACAAGACTAAAGTTTATTAACCACGGAAAGACAATCCCCAAAGAGAAGCTTGAACGCATCTTCGAACAGTTCTACAGGCTAGATGTCTCGAGAGGAACTAGTTCAGGTGGAGCAGGGCTGGGCCTTGCTATAGCTAGGGAGATTGTAGAGCTTCATCACGGAACAATAGAGGCTTATAGCGAAAATGATACAATTGAGTTTGAGATTGTGATCCCGGTTCTATAAACACAGAAGAAGCTTTTACCTATTAGTACTAATAAATCAAGATGAAGGCTTAGGAATAAAAATGTAGCGCAGTGTTAGAACTGGTCTGAGCTTCTTAGCCATTGGCATACGGAATTACCTTTCAAGACGAATCGGGTAGGAGGCCACCACTCAAATAATGGGTAGCCTCCTACCCGATTAAAGTTAAGCCCAATCTAACCAACTTGTAGGAAAGAGATTGGATCTTGTAACAAGCTAACTTTTGCCTTGATAAGGTAGAATTAAAATCTCTCATGGACTATGCATCAAACTTATGCTGAGTACTTTGAGACGTCTAGGGGTTACCCCCTAGATGTTCGCTTATGGCAACCAAAACCTATTTACTATGTGTCACCCCTATGCTGAAGCAAGGAACATTCATCTATCACTATAACAACAGGACTTTCCGATCAAGGAAAGTCCTGTATAAATCTAGTAGGAGACTTGCTTTATTGTATTTGCAAGATTAATTCTGTTTGAACAAAACTAACTAACTCTAAGGCTTACGCTTCTACCCAAGACGGATCAGTATTAAGACGCTATAAGAAAATTTGGACAGTTTCTCCAGCGGGGCAGATGTATTGTTGCTTTTTTCCGCCAAAAGTCACTACTATTTCATAATTTTCGCCAGCTCTCGCTACTAGTAAGTCGAAAGCTTTTCCAAAGGCTTTCATCGAATATAACACCATTTTTGTCCAGTCTTTTGGTAGGCGAGGAGAGCAAAAAAATGAATTAAACCCTGTTGGGGTAATGCCAAATAACCCCTCAGTTATTACCCTACAGTAAAGAGCACTTTCTGCAGAGAGGTGTCTTTGGTTTCCCTCAGGATAAGCTTCTACTGCATACGGCACATGATCACCTAGAGTTCTGCGCTTGCTGTAATCTACGAAGTAGCCCATGGTAGTCTCTGTTTCCCCAGCACAAAATGCACCTCGAAACCCGTATAGAGTTGAGCGGTCCCAGAAAGTCTCATCCCCAGCTTGGGTTGCAAGTCCATCTTCTGTCCAAAGCCTAGGTGAGAACAAAGCAGAAAGCGTGCCGTTTTTTCTCTTCATAATCCCCATAGTTAGAGGAAGACAGATCCAAGAACGTAGTAGTTTATTGCCGTCAAAATAGCGATAAGTATCATAACCTTCCACTTTAGCTCCAAAATAGTTCTCAATGGCATTGTCAAGGTCTTTAGCTCTAGTTTCATATTCGTCAGCTTTTTTTGGATAGCCTAGCTCTCTTGCAAGGTTTGCTGCTGATAAAAGAGCACCATAAGCCAGCGAGGATGTAGCTAAATTGGCATCTCCTGCTGGAAAGCGGCCTTCTAATTCATCCGAATCAGAAGCAATGACTCCATCGGTGGTGATTTTTCTTTGGCAATACTCTAAACACCAATTGATAGTGGGAAATAACTCTTTGGCGATCTTTTTATCTCCTAAAGCAAGTAAAAAACGTGCTGCACCATATGCATACATAGCTGCATCACCGCGGTCTCCAGCACCTTCCCAGAAATCCTGACCTTCAGCGATAATTGAAGAGGGGATAGGGGTATACTCAGGACCCATAAAAGGGCGATACAACCGATAACAATTTATTGATGCTTCAATGGCATTTGCGTCCCCAAGAAACGGAAAAAAAGGACCTGCGTATTCAGCTTCGTCATTTGTCCAAACAGCTGCATAATAAGCTAGTCCACCTGGGCTGTGTAAAAGCCCAGATTTAGTTTCAAAAACACTCTCTGCAGAACGAATCTTAGCAAAATCAAAAGCCTGGTTAAGTACTGGCTCAGGTGTTTCAAGCCTTAGTGAGCTAGTAACAGAACTTAAAAACTTCCTTCTGTTTTCTTCTTCTTCAGTTATATCAACTTCATAATGGGGCTCCATTATTTTTCGGCCACTAAACGTTAATCCAAACGAGATAGTCTCTTTGGGATTAAGTAGTACCACAGATTCGCCAGTATGACTTATCTGTAATTGATAAATACCATAGACACCTCTGCTACATGAGGTGGCATCCGAAAAACCTATACCAACTCTTACAGGTATTAAAGAAGTATTAGTTAAGGTGAACCTGTGAATAGCAGTGGGGTGATTTGTAGACGGGAAGATTGTGCGAGTAAGCTCTAAAGATGGTTTGAGGATGCTTTTTATAGCTAAAATACCATCAAATTCAATCCTATAAGGTTTTTCAAGCACTAAAACACCATCAACAGTAAAGGAAGGCAAGAGCTCTTTTTTATATTCCTTAATTAAACTCGCATGGGTGTCGTTTGGTCTTAATCTAAGGTTTGGCCAAACGACATTTTGAGCAAGAACTAAGTCTCCATTGATGTCGACACCGTATTTTACGACTAATGATACCAGCCTTCCACTCATCTCTAAAAAGTCCGTATGAGGTAGTCTTTCATCATTTTTTATGTTCCAATTAATGCCACCGCTGTCGTTAAATGTCCAGCGATTGTAATCATTTGTAGAGTTCATCAAAGTCCCTCCTTATTCGAAAGGCTTTTGCTTACATATATCACTATATCAGATACTTAATTTAATAAAAACAAACAGTAGCTCTTTTAGATAAAAAAATAAGTTAGGCTGAGATGAACGCTCAGCAGATGTTACCAAGCTAGCAGAAACAATCGTTCTTGATTATAAGTAGTGTGCTTTTAAGTATGCGGTATTTGTTACCAAACTTGGTAAGAAGATTCAAGCTTAGTATTTATCGACTCAAGTACTAAGATAAATAGCTTAGTAAGAGAAGGGGTGATTAACAAAACGCAATCTATTTTGCAGATGATGTTTAAGTCTTTCCTAATTGCTAACCTGCGAGATAAGATGCAAATTAGCTATTAAAACCTCTGAAATCTCGAGATTTTAAGAACCGCTTTAACACAGCAAAATATATAAATATATAGTTTACACTTAACATATGCCTTTGTCAACACTTTATTTGCGTTTTTTATTATGTTGTGATAACATCATAGACGAGAGTATAAATAATCGGGTTCGTATAGATTAATATTTCATTTTATTATAAAAAAGTGCGTAATTAGGCGTTCTTTA
>JAQVYS010000080.1 GCA_028708605.1 Bacillota bacterium | reverse complement strand
CCGACTTCATATTCGTTTTCTGGAGCAATAGGGAACTCGAATTCACCATTTTGGTTTGTAAACTGGCTAATCAGTTCAGAATCTTTTGGAGATAAAATCCAAGGATGAATTGGTTTATTCCAAAGCACTACTTCAATTCCAGATAGTGGTTTCCCATTAAGAGTTACTTGCCCAGTAATCACATTGTCTGGGTTTTTAGAGGATGCAGTAGCCAATTTAGCAGAAATTGTCTTTTGATACTGCTCAGTCATATCCATAGCGATATAGTTTGGATTTATTTCGCCGTCACTCTGCCATTTAAGTTGTTTTAAATATTCCGTTTTAGATAAGTCAATTACTCTATTATAAGCTTCTTCCGCGTTTTCTAAATCGCCTTGTGCAAGAAGAATATCACCACGCTTCATTTCTAGAACGATTTTATTTTGCCCAGGGAAGGTTCTAGTGGTGTAGTCAAATATTTCTGCAGCTTTGTCTGGATCGCCTTGGATTATTAAAAGGTCAATGAGCGTAAAAGCAGCTTCCTGTTTATGATAATAGTCAAAGCTATCGCTGTACAAATAATCCAAGTAAAGCTCTTTAGCTTTATCCCAATTACCTTTGTTTTTCAGAATCTCAGCAAGAAAAAAGATACCTTGCTTGGTCATTGGGTGATCAGGAAACTTATTGTATAACATCCAAAGTCGCTCTTGTTTAGTTAAAGCAGATTCGGATAGTTCTTCTTGGTTTGTCGGATGAGTTATTGTTGATAAGTTTTTAAAGATAGTGGCGACATTGGAGTCGGTATCTGGAAGAAGAAGAGCAGAGCTATAGAGTGCATCTGGTATACGTGGGTGGTCCGGGTATTTTTCTATCAGCTTATCGTAATAGGCAAGAGCTTTGGCATAGTCACTAGTTATAATTTTGTGATGCTCAGCCTCACTAAAAAGGATATCGCCTCCGTAGGTAGATACGGCACCTACAGTAAGGAGCACTACAACAGCTAGCATAATCAGATACTTGTTTTTGATCTTTATGGTAGGGATCATAACAGATCCATCCTTTCTATAGTTTCAATCCCTTGTTCAAGTAACAATAAAGCAGCTGAATTATCAACGAGGAAGATATCGAGGGTGTTTCTAACCCCAATTACCAGGAACAATAAGCCTATCACACCTAAATATAGAGGGACTTCACAGGTTCCGTTCCAAAACTCTAGAAGAGCGTGAACTACCTTCTGTATAAGACTCTCTTTTTTACGATTTTCAATAAGAAAGTCAACTAGTTCAGTTTTTTGTGATGTAGAAAACGCAACCTTTCTTAATTCTGATTCGAGCTTTTTCTGTAACTTTTTACCGTTATAGTTCACTTAAGTTTCCCCCTTTCTAGAAGTACTTGCTTAAGCCGTTTTCTAGCTCTATGGAGACGACTCTTAATGGTACCAAGTGGCTCTTTAGTAATTGATGAAATCTCCTCTAGAGAAAACTGCTCGAGGTAGTAAAGTGTGATTATTTCACGGTATTTTAGTGGTAGCTCACTTATAGCAGAAAAGACCTCCTGGTTTAGGGTTTCTTCAATTATTTGTGTTTCTACATCCACTGCAAAAGCTGGGACAAGCTCTAAATCATTGTGGGGCCAAAACTCTAGCATATTCCAATATTTTCTGCGTTGTTTTTTCCTGCAGTTGCTGACAAGAATCTTGTATAACCAGGGAAAAAGATAGTTACTACGCAGCTGTTCTATTTTAGAGACAGCAACAAGCAGAGAATCTTGGACTACGTCTTCTGCAAGATATTGATCTTTAAGAATGACAGTTGCTGCGCGCAAGAGTCTGTCTGAGTAGTTGAAGACGAGCTCTATCACAGCATCTTCATCGCCAGCTTTAAGTCCTTTGATGAGTTTTTCCTGTGAGTTTTGGTGTAAATCACGTACTAACCCTCCCGCGGTAAGGGACACTAATATCTCCCCCTTCACTAGTAATGATCCGGTTAAGACAAAAAAGGTTGCACTTATAGATAAAAAAGTGTTTATTAAATTTCTACTGTCAGTTTAGATATTGAGTTTTGGTCTTTAATCACCTTCAATTATTGGGAAAATTAAAGCAAGTTTTTTTGGGAGTAAAGTTAGGTCAACAGGAGTAAACAATAATTAAAGCGAAGGGAGTAAAGTGTGGTTGTTGTTACTAGCTTACAAAAAGAGAAAAGGGTTGTTTACAGATACCGTCTACATAACAATTCTTGTTATAGATATTAAACCTGCGAGCGCTTCAGCAATATTTGGTTAAGTTACAAAGATCCAGGCCACTTTCTTTGGTTGAACTAAGGAGGTTAAACCAATGCTAATTCAATGTACCAAGGCTTTACTTGATAAGCTGGAAATTCCAGTTTTAGAGCTAAAAGAAAGAGGTGGGTATGGTACTTTTCCTGAAAGCCTTAAAGCTTGGCATGCCAGTCTAATAACAATAGAAAGACGCAAAGCAATTGTCCTCATGAACAATCAAACTAGGTTTTTAGTTGTTTTATATGGTCCTACAAAAAGTGTTTTTAAAAAAATCAAGCAGCATATCGAAGCTGCCATTTCCTTAACACTTAGAATGGAAGGCATGAGCCAGGCTATTATTGAAAAGTATTTAGATGATGCAGGCGAAATCGAGTTTTCTAAAACCGAAAACAGAAGCTTAGTCGCACAATTAAATAAAGCAGTCGAAGACGTATATATTAATTATGAATTTTTAGATGAAAGTACTCTTCATCAACCATATCTTAGTTCTGTAGCCAATAGGAATGTTCATCGAGGGCCAAATAATGACTACCTTGCTCCTCTCGAAAACATGTACGATTCTTTAAGACACTACTTAACAAATGAAGAAAGTCAAGCAAAAGACCTTTTTGATGTTGAACTCTATCAGTTAAAGATCCAGATTGAAATTGAAGGCGTAGAAATTTGGCGTAGAATTTTAATACCATCTGCTTGTTCTTTTTATCATCTACACAATGTTATTCAAGGGGTCTTTGACTGGCAAAACTACCATTTACATTTTTTTGAAGCGGAAAAACCTCAGGAAAAGCAACTAGTCATCTTAACAGATAACGATTTAGAAACTTTAGACATGCTAAATCCTGAGTTTAATGTATATACCTTAGAGAAGTTTACCCCTTTAAAAAACATTTTTCCGGTATACAAAAAAGTTAGATATGTCTATGATTTTGGTGACAATTGGGAGCATACAATTACCCTAGAAAAAGTAGTACGATCTAAGAGTGGATTTGAGGTAGTGCTGTTAGATAGAAAAGGCCATAGACCTCCAGAGGATGTAGGAGGAGAGTGGGGATATCATCAGTATCTGAGTATCTCCAAAGACCCTGAAAATCCAGACCACGAAAACATGAAAGAATGGGCTTTGAGCCAAACAGAAAGAGACATTTCCATAGAGGAGATAAATCGCCAATTGAAGTATAATTACAACTTTTACTATTACTATAGACATACAAACCCTAGTATAGATTAGGCCAAAATCCAAAAAGTGCTCCCAGTGTACCGTAATCTAGGTACAAGGGAGCACAGTTTTTAGTATAAACCTGTAAAGCTAAATCAAGGACTGAGTTGTAAAACCTAGAGCATAGTCTACCTAATGAGAAACTTCTAGATTACTTAGGATTATACATTCCGTGGTTTTGCATATAGTTAAAAATGCCTTCGCCATGCTGTTGTTCTTCTTTTTGAATGTGATTTAGAGCTTGTCTAGCATTAGTATCTATAAATTCAAAGATAGCAGTGTCATAGGTGCCAGATACATATTTTTCTGTCATCAAAAGATCAGTGCAAAGATCAGCATCTGACTTTTTAGTTTGGAAGACTTGTCCACCCCCGCTTTGCATTTGCTGTTGGTTTTGTTGTCCGCCTTGTTGCTGCATATTAGGAACAGTACCTGATAGCATCTGATTGATGGTGTTTAAATGCTGCCTTTCTTGGTTTGCATAAGTGTTAAAAAGCTGAGACAACTCTGGGTCTTGGGTCAGGTTTGCATAGCTTGTGTACTTTTCGATACAGATTTGTTCATGACTCTTTTGGTCCTCTAAAAGCGTTCTTTCTTTCTGCGTTAAGTTTAACTTCATCATCACTACCTCCTACAAGTATTTTGTTAATTTAGACGTTTCTTATCCGTGTTATTTCCTCGTATTAGCCGTTTTAGTCTTTTACTCTAGAATATGTTAAAATAAAACCAACCTAAATAATCTAAAAAAAGCTGGATTTAACTAGGGAGAAAGATCAAAACACTTGATAAGTACATACCGATTTTAGAAAATAATGTTCTAGAGTTAATCAACTGCATGAAGAGGATGTAGTAAGGCAATTTTAAAGAAACGCTTATGTGGTTTTCTACTAAACTTGTTATTTTGCGAAAGGGCGGAGGTAGATATGGCAAAGTTTACCAAAATGGCTATTGTTAATACATTCGTAAGAATATTAAATGAAAAACCGCTGTCAAAGATAACGGTAAAAGAGATTATTGAAACATGTGAAATCAGTCGCAACACTTTCTACTATTACTTTGAGGATATCTATAATCTAGTAGATTACCTTTTTAAAAAAGAGATCGAAAAGCTCCAAGAGATTACTGATACATCCGATTCTTTACAAGAAGAAGCAGAGATTGTCTTAAAGTTTCTTATAGAAAATAAAATTGCCTTAAAACATATTTACCAGTCAGTTAAAAAAGATCAAATAGAGCTTTATCTTTTCAAAGCGTTAGATAAAGCAATGTTTGATTTTGTTAAAAATCACTTTAAGGATGCTGATGTATCAGAAAGCGATATCCACTTTTTAGCACGTTATCACAAATACGCACTAACAGGATTTATCACCGACTGGCTCGCATCAGATGGGGATGAGGAGCTTAAGGATTTGGTTAATAGACTTAGCGCCCTTTCTGAAGAGGGCATCACCACCCACCTGCAGACTTCGATTGCAATCTCTAAACAAAAGAATCAGTCTAGTTAGGGACCAACAGATTGTTCATGATGCCCAAAATTTGGTCAATTTATGCCAAGTGTCTAAGATTTGTACATCTTTAGGTGACTGTCAGTGGTTATCTTCTCTACCCTTAGTATAATAAAGTTAAGGTGATTAACTTTACCAAACACGAAAGGGTGAGTAAGGATATGGATACCTCTTCACTATTAAAATCGATGGGGGTTAAGACAGTATATGGATATATTGACCGAGACCCTCAAAAAAATCTCCCTAAAGTGCTTGATTGGCTTGAGAGATATGACAGAAATGGTTCAATTACAACGCAGGTAAGGACAGTAAGAGAAGCTGTTACTGATCCTGAAAACAACTGGTCGCAGTTAATCTACAGTATTTGGGATGACATTGACGATCAACAACGTAAAAAGCTTTTTGTAAACACTATAGTAAACGGTACCATGATTGGCTCAAAGCTTCGTAAAGAAACCGAGAAAAAATACGACTGTAATGTTCCTTGGGCCATCCTCATGGATCCAACGTCTGCTTGTAATAAGAAATGTATTGGTTGCTGGGCTGCAGAATACGGTGACAAAATGAGTCTAACCTATGAGCAACTAGATGATGTTATCTGTCAAGGTAAACAGCACGGCACCTTTGTTTATATCTATTCAGGCGGAGAGCCCCTGATTAGAAGAAAAGACCTTATTCGTCTATGTGATAAACATCAAGACTGTGCTTTTCTTGCATTCACAAACGGTACTCTCATCGACGACGAGTTCGCAGATGAAATGCTACGTGTCGGTAACTTTGTTCCAGCAATTAGCGTGGAAGGCTTTGAAGAAGCAACAGATTCACGTCGCGGTAAGGGAACTTATCAGGAAGTTATGAAGACAATGGAGCGACTAAGAGACAGAAAGCTTCTTTTTGGAACTTCTAGTTGCTACACCAGTAAAAATACTGAGGATATCGGTAGCGAAGAATACTTTGATGCTATGATTGAAAAAGGAGCTAAGTTTACATGGCTCTTTACCTACATGCCAATTGGTACAGACGCAGTGCCGGATCTTCTTGCAAGACCTGAGCAGAGAGAATATATGTATCACCAGGTCCGTAAGTTTAGGAAAGAAAAACCTATCTTTACGATGGACTTTTGGAACGATGGTCAGTACGTAAACGGTTGTATTGCAGGAGGCAGAAACTATCTGCATATTAACGCCAATGGTGATATCGAGCCTTGTGCCTTTATTCATTATTCAGATTCTAATATCAAAGAAAAAACATTACTTGAAGCCTATAGATCGCCTCTTTTTATGGCTTACAGAAAGAACCAACCATTTAACTCAAACATGCTTCGCCCTTGTCCTGTGCTCGATAACCCAGGCAAGCTAACTGAAATGGTCGAGTCAAGCGGTGCTATTTCAACAGATATGGCGTCCCCAGAAAAAGCCAGCGAGTACTGCGATAAATGTGTCGATGTAGCAGAGAAATGGGCTCCAGTAGCTGACAGACTTTGGAATGAAGACTCTAATGCATAATAAAAAGTGGCAAAGAATGTCAGCAGATTGGAGGTTGCAAATTGCTTGAATATTTTACTTCTGAATCAGTAACAAGCGGACATCCTGACAAACTCTGTGACAAAATAGCAGACACTATACTTGATGAGATTTTATATCAGGATCCGTTAGCTCATGTGGCCTGTGAAGTGGCAGTAACATCTAATAAACTGCATATTATGGGTGAAATCACCACAAATGCAACTGTAGATTATGAGAAGATCGCAAGAAACGTTATAAGTGATACTGGTTATACCGATAAAAGTCTTGGCTTCGATGCAGAAGGTTGCGAGATCACTGTAGAAATTAAGGAACAATCTCCTGATATAGCTAGAGGCGTTAACAAAAAGGAACTGTTAGACAGCGGAGCGGGAGATCAAGGCACAGTCTTTGGTTATGCTTCAAATGAAACTGAAAACCTTATGCCTTACCCAATAGAGTTTGCTCATAGCCTAGCAAAACGGCTTGAAGACGTTAGAAAATCAGGAGAGGTACCATTTCTCCGTCCCGATGGGAAAGCTCAAATTACGATGGAATATGAAAACAAGAGACCAAAACGGATCAGGTCTGTGATAGTTTCTGCGCAGCATAGTAGTGCTATCTCAATTGATCAGGTGCGAGAGGAATTAGAAAACCATGTTATCCAGCCTGTTATTCCTAAGAAATTAATCGATTGCTCCACAGATTTTTTTATCAACCCTACAGGAAGGTTTGTAATTGGAGGTCCTGCAGGAGATACTGGTCTTACTGGTAGGAAAATAATTGTTGATACCTATGGTGGCGCTAGTAAACACGGTGGAGGTTCATTTTCAGGAAAAGATGCAACAAAGGTCGATAGAAGTGCTGCCTATATGGCGAGATACTTAGCAAAAAATATCGTCCAAAGCGGTATTGCAGACAGAGCTGAGGTCCAGCTTAGTTATGCCATAGGATTAGCAGAACCGATGTCACTTTCTATCGATGACTTTGGAACAGGCATAATTTCGATGGAGAAAGTTAGAGACTATATCATTGAATCGATTGATCTAAGACCAATGGCTATTATACGGCGTTTTAATCTTTGTAGACCCATCTATGCGCAGCTCTCATGCTTTGGCCATTTTGGCGAAAATGCCAAAGACATGCCGTGGGAAAGATGCGATCTAGAAGCTAGGTTTAAAAAGCTAATAAAAGAAACAGATGCGGTTTTTGCTTGCAAATAAGACCCAAAAAGAAAGCCCTTGAAACGTGGTTGTACGTTTTCAAGGGTTTTTTGATGGTATAGAGAATAATGAGTTAACCTATTTCTTAGAGTAAGACTAAATATTTGGCTTTCTTAAAAAACCAAACTAATGACTACTCCTTAATATAACTCAAAGGAAACTAAACCTTTTAGCAACATTAAACAAGGTGTAAGGCTCTATACAAGTAAAACACTAGAGGTGATTTGGTGAGGTGGTTTGATAAAAGATACCATACTTTCGATTATGAAATGAAAAGCACATTTGGTTGTAAAGTCACCAAGTTATCACTAGATGGTGGTTTTACATGTCCAAATAGAGATGGTAGTATTGCAAAAAGAGGCTGCATTTTCTGTAGTGAAATGGGCAGCGGTGAATTTGCAG
>JAQVYS010000079.1 GCA_028708605.1 Bacillota bacterium | reverse complement strand
TTAAACGCCTTAGCTTTATCTATAGCATCAGTGCTCCAAGGATACCAATCTATAGGATTGTCTGCGTGTAACCTAAGATAAGGAGAATGCTCAAACTGTAATTGGTTCATGGTCTTTCCTCCGTTTATTTTCACTTTCACTCTTAAGATACCCACTTTGGCTATAGTAAACGATTGTTGTGGAGTTCTATAAGAAAGTCTTCTCTGAAGAAACTTTACCTTGTAATATCTGTCAAATGTTGGCATAATAGAGATACTAATAGGAGGGATCTTCCTACCTTAAAAAACGAAAGGAGGTGCACCAATGCTAAGGGAGATAAGCTTTACTGATTTTATGTCTGTCGGTTTTACTAGCACTAACAATAGGTTCTTAGCGTTGGCTCGCATCTTTGGGTAGAGCGTTTTTTTGCTTGCCGTAATTTAGGACTGAGCCAACGCTCCATGAAAGGAGACGTTGGTTTTTTTATGTACACCAATGCTGAAGAGATACTTCCACACGATTTAATCAAACAGATTCAAGGCTATATACAAGGACAAGAGATCTATATCCCAAAATGTGATGAAAAAAAACTCGGCTGGGGCGAAAGAAACGGTGCCAAAGCTCAAATAAGAGAACGCAACCACACTATCTGTCGTCGTTACTTAAACGGTGCCTCGATTGAGGAACTCATGGCAGAGTTTCATCTAAGTTATGATAGCATCCGTAAGATTGTTAGAGGCAATCGGAAAAGACAATTGGGAATTAACAAAGGCACCTAAATTTAGGTGCCTTTTACTGTATAATGATCTTGGGAACCGGCCAAATCATCCCATCAAGGGAGGTGGTTGATATGATCAACCAGAGGTGGTTAAGAGTCTAACTCTTAACTCAATTCTCTACCTGGCAGACCTGGCAAGGAGGTCTGTCAGGTTCTTTATTTAGGTTCTGATTTCTACATCTATTTTAATGCTATCTTAATTTCCTCTACTTCTTTTTTGCCAAGAGGGTAGAATGTAAAAAACAAAAACGAACAGATTAAGGCTATAATAGGCACAATAACGAGCGCTACTTTAAGCCCAGTTATTGCAGATGGAACCTGTACGATGCTATCTGCGACATAACCTGATCTGTTTAGAATATAGCCAAGTAAGGGGCCTTGAACACTAATACCAAGCCGTATAATCAAGGCATTCATTCCGTAGTACATACCTTCTCGTCTCTTACCAGTTTTTAAATGATCTAAATCGATAACATCCGCAAGCAATACATCAATCAAAATCATTAAACCAGCTAAACCAATGCCATTTGTAGCAGCAATGAGTATTCCAACGTAAAACGTCTGTGCAAAAAGGTAAGGTATCAGACTTATACCAAAAACTATGATACAAACCAGTACAGTCCATTTTGCTCCACGTTTAGTAGAAATTTTGCTCCAGCCAAAAACAAATAATAATGCACTGATAAACACAGTCCCGAGAACCAACGACTGCTGTAGGCTATCTGCCTTAAGTACGTATTTTACATAAAAAGGTAATACCGCCTGCATAAAAACAAAAGTAAACTGCAAGAAAAACGAAGCTATAACATACCAGATAAACGGTATATTTTTCAACGTTTCTTTTACAGCTTCCTTAAATGATAAAGCAGACCTTGAATCAGTTTTGGCATGAGGTTTAAAAGACTTAACACCTAAGATACTAAACCAAATGAAAACACCAGAGATAGCTGCGAAAATTATCCCAGTTAACGACCAGCCCATTAATGCTGCCAAAAGTGGAGGGGTAGCATAACCGATTATATTTCCAATAATTCCAAAGATTTGGCGTTTTGCAGATACACGATTTCTTTCCTGGCTGGTTTTATAGATCTCAGGGTAAAGTGCGGTATAATTAATAAAAACTAAGGTATAGAGACCATCAAAAAGGAAAATTGCAAAAATAAAGTAGATCGAAAGGGTTAATGTACTACCCCCGAAGGAAGTAGCCTCTGGTAGCCAAAGCAAGGCAAAAGCAATTACAAAAGGTAGTATCCCATATTTAATAAAAGGAGTTCTTGTGCCATGTTTGCTGTTATAAGTATCAGAAAGCTGACCTAAGAGGGGATCATTGATAGCATTATACAGCCCATAAAAGAACAACACTTGCCCAACAAAAATTGGAGAAAGTTTCAAGTAATCGATGTAATAAAAGTTAACAAAACCCGAAAACGTCGCCATAGTTAGTGCACTAGCAAGAGACCCAGCACTATATAGCCATTGTTCACTTCGAGTTGACTGCATCTTTCTCTCCTCCATTTCTCTTAATATAATTCATCTCCATCAACAATTCACCTTGTGTTTTTTGAATTAAAGAAGTACAACTGAGCAAAATATTGATGAGGTGAAATGAATGGATAAGAAAGACCCTAAGAACCGGCAAAACAAACAAAATCGCTACAATAACAAAATCCAAAACAAAAACAACAGAAATCAAAACAATAGGCAAGAGAACAGTCTTCAAAAGCAAGAGAACAATCTTCAAAACCGCAGAGATGATGAAGACGACAATCGCGATAATTGCTAAAAAGACAACGGAGGATTTAAAATCCTCCGTTCTTGTAACCATTATTTTGTAAAACCAACTATAGAAACAATTATTGCAACAAGTGATAGGCCAAAGCCTGCCCACCAGAAATTGCGTCCTTTCTCAAGTGCAAGAAGTCTAGCATCGTTACTTTCCGAATTGCTCTGAAGTTGTGCTTCGATTTTATCAAGTCTATTTTCGATGGTTCTTTCTCTTACAAAATTACTACTAATATTGCTTTGGAGCTCATCACGTAACTGAAGTTCTAAAACAGCAATTTGTTGTTTTGCCTGTTCTAAGTCCTTATCCAACTCCGCGACCCTTAAATCAACGGTATTTGCTACCTCATCTTGTACTTTAGCTAGCTGTTCCTTGATCCTTTCTAATTCCAACCTTGTTTCTTGAAGTTGCTTGTTAGTAGCTTGTATCTGATCTGAAATCAACAGACTTAAAGTCTCCTCTGTACTATCTGTTCTTTTCACTAGTTCATCGATGTTTTGTCCGCTCATTGCTAGAGTAGTTTTTAAAGCATTTAATTCTTCTTCAAGTTTTTTGTCTGTCTCTGACAGATCCAATTTCAGGGCTACTAATTCGCTAGAAAGATCGGTTCTTAGAGCATCAATATCGGTTTTAAGCTTCTCTTGCTCTTTAAGAGTCTCATTAGAAGACTCTCGAATAGCACTTGTAATAGCAAGGGCTACTGCTTCACTCGACGCTTTATCGTCACTCAAAGTAGATAAAATGGTGCCTAGATCAGCAATTTGTTTTTCGAGGTTGGTCTTAATAGTATTCATGGAAGCAAAAATCGCTTCGATCTGCTTTGCAATTTCGGGTTTAAAGCTATTATAATCGATCTGTAATCTAGTTATCTCATCTTTGGTTACTATGATGCTTTTCTCTAGTTCATCTATCTTCTCGTTTGCTTTAGCAAAATCAACTAGTAGCTGATTAAGCTCTTCATGAAACTCCTGATACAGCTTTGTTAGAGTACTAAGATCCTCAGGAGAACTAGCAACTCTACCTGTTTGAACTTCCCTTAACATACGAGCCACAACACTTGCAAAAGTATAACGATCGACAGGTTCATTGCCACGGAAAGTATTATCGGGATAGGCTGACAAATATCCTTTATCTAACAAGTCTATTACACTTTGATAAGCCCAGTGGGTTGAAGAGACGTCCGTTACTGTAGCTGCGGCTACTGAAATCGCTAGCATTGTAATAATCACTAAAATAAGCGCGTTTTTAAATGGCTTCATACTCTAAACCTCCTTTGGAACAAAGTTTTATTGATATTCAATCTCTAGATTATCCGTCGCATAACTATCCAACGGATTTACTGAAGATTGGCCAATACTAATGGTAGTATCTACATAGTCTAAGATGCTAAATTTGAGCTGAGCAAGTAAAGTAGTTATCGATCCTCTATCAACTACTTGTCCCTGTATTTCAATCATGCCTAAACGGTTTGCCTCATAGGTGTCAGTCACGGTAAACTGACCTTTGGGTAGTTCAGGTTTAACCATATCTCTTCCTAGAACCCAACCTTCAAAGCGTAAAAGACTTGGATCAAAGTTAACCTGCATCGTAAATGTTTTTAAAGCTGGGATATTAGTCGATATCACATCGACAACAAGCACATTTATATCACCAATTCTTTTAACAGAGTTGGCTGTTAGCTTTAGCTTCGGCTTTAATTGGGGCACTTGAATTCCTAGCTTTCTATCTGCAGGCTTTTCTGCATTAGTCGATTCTGCTTCTAAGACTACATCGATAGTCCCAAAAGGATAGGTAAGCATCGAATTAGGTTTTGTGTCAATCCTCCAAACTACCTCTTTTTTTTCGCTAGGTTGAAGTGAGCCTACATAATAGGCATCAAATAAATTAGGATTTGCTCCAGAGACAATCTTAAAGGCCGAGGTCATTAATTTTAGCTCCACATTATGAGCAGTTGAATCCCCACTATTTTCAATAGTTCCTGTAACCTCAAACACTTCAGGATACAGCTTTTCTTCATAGATTCCTAAATTCCTTGGCCCACTTAAGCTTAAACTAAGTCTTGCAGGTTTACTTATTTCAATATCCCTCGACACAGAAAGTGGCTCGACGTCTATAGCTTCAACGTTCATTGTCATTCTCACGTTGCCAAATGCTTCACCAGTTGGAACAACCTTCCACACTACTTGACGAGACTCTCCTGGAGCCATCTTATCTAGGAACTTCTCGGGTTCGTTTACGTGTTTTAAGCCATTTGGAAGTAGCAAATCAGCTACAACCTCGTGGGCTATTCCATCACCAGTATTTTGGATGTATCCAATTACATCAAATGGAACAGGATTTACAGCCATTTCAACTTTATTAACAGTGCTTAAACCAAGAGATAGATAGCCTTGTGCAATAGTGATACCACCTAACCCATAATGGGTAATACAACGTTTTGATTCTCCAGGCTTAAGTGGTGTTGGATCCCAATATAAAGCCATTGCACTATCTAGGTCAAACTCGCCAATTCTAGTGAAATCTCTTCCAGGTTGGAAATTAAAATCCCAAATACCATCTGCCACGCTACCCCAGTTTGTAAAATAAACCCTGCTCGGTTTTGTTACTTCAGGTCCCGAAAGATTCGCTTGGGCCATAACAGCAGGCCTTACAAGGTCATCAAAAGCTTGAACAAAAGAAGGGATTTCTTCTCCATCAAACATAGTATCACTCACTACTGCCATATCTCTAGCTCTAAACGGAGCTCCGTCATTGTTACCAAGCATGGTATCAAGCATAGTACGGACTCCAATATTTCTTGTTGACTCACCTTGATTAGTAACTACATAACTGATTGAAGCAGTGTCTGGCTGACCTGTTGTAGTTGAAGTGGTAATATTTAAGATCTGTTCAACTAAGACATCACCATACAGGTATGCTGTATAAATTCCATCTTCCCTATGAACAGGGGCAGTTACTAAAGTGCCTACATCACCGCTAATTCCAGCTCTCTTTGTGGTTTTACCACCAAAGACAAAGTCCTTTTTATCGATGCGAACTGTACTATATGATGTAACTGGCTTTCCTAATCCATAAATCAAGAAATTATTATTATCATCTGTTCTATCAGGATCTCCTCCTGTTGTAAGAACAGCAAAACGTCCAGTACCATCTTCGCTCTTGTTTACTATAATTTCAATAAAACTATTGTTTATTTTCAGTACCCCATCACCATGACTGAAGGCAAGAGGTTCTATTTCATTGGCAAAAACTGATGCAGCAGTCATGAAAATCACGCAAAGACTAACTACAAGAACTTTTTTCACTTCTCCTACCCCCTTCTACTCTAATGGTTGGACATCACCAAATCTATGGGTACCATTGCCCTTTTCAAAAACAACAAGAACAGGCACTTGATAGCCACTAGGAAACAGACTTCTAGCTTCAGCATCAAAGCGTCCTCTCCATGTTCTTTGTGCATAGTTGACTAACTCTCTATTAAAGCGTTCTTCGCCTAAACCTTTAACTAACACAACCGTTAAATTACCTTCACTATCTACCTCAAAGATCATCTCTAGCTCTCCGGTGTATTCAAGACTCTCAATGTTCTTAGTGGTAAAGCCACCAGAACCACCGATGTTCGTCATATAGTCGTCACCTTTTGGCGGAACCAATTTTTCCCCCTCGCCATCTGGAGAGCCTGTTTTCTCTGAAGTATTTCCTTCCGTGCCTTCTTCAGGTATCGCCTGCCCCTTGGCTTCTTTGGTAATCGCATCCATGTCAATTTCAAAAGTACTAGTTTCACTGGTTACTACTTCAATCTCAGGCGGGGCCTCCCTTTGAGGTAATTGTGGTGGAACCGGATCTGGTTTAGGTGCTTCTACCTTTTGAGGTGCAGTAGGCACCGGTTGGACTGGTTTACCTGGCTTTTCAGGTGCAGGTGTGGTAGCAGTTTTTTGCACCGTCTTAACTGGTTCAACTACAACCTTATTTGTGGGGGGTGCCGGTTTATCTTCCACATTTCCGGCTGGCTTTTGCGCGGGCTGAGAAACTTCAGGAGTTTTTTCAGCTCCTTTGTTTGCAGGAGTACCACTTCCAGATAGTCGAACGTATTGAACATTAGTCCGGCTATAGTTGTTACCTGACCCTGCAAATAATGCTTCTAGTGCTTCAAAGTTCAGAAGAAGAACTAGAAAGATATGCAGCGCTAAAGAAAGCACGAAAAAGATAGAGAGGGCCTTATTATCATTATGTTCTTGCATCTAAGCCCACTCCTTTTGTCATTGATTTGATTCTACAGCCAAGGAGATATTATAACCGCCTCCGGCTTGCACAATATCCATAGCTTTAATCACATGCAGATAAGGTATTTGTTCGTCAGCCCTGATGATAATTACTTCCTCAGGATTTTCTGCGATCCTAGTTTTTACAGAAGCTAGAATCTGCTCTTCACTTAATGGTTTATCTAAGAGATACATGTCACCATTTCTATCGACACTAATTACCATTAAACTCTTTAATGCACTCTCACCTGTTGAAGCTTTAGGAAGTTGTAGATTAATTGATGCTTCGTACGTTCTAAAGGTTGTAAATACAACAAAGAATAAAACCAACGAAAACATAATATCAATGAGCGCAGTGAGTTCAATCTTGGGTTTCCTACTTTCGTATTTAATCAAGCGATATCACTCGTTTCTCTCTCTGATATTTCTGATTTCAAATTTGCAAAAGTATCGAGTATTTCAGCACTAGCCCTGTTCATGTTGGTCACGTTTTTTATTACTAAAGAATCTAGATAAGAATATGCAATTGAAACAGGAATAGCAATTAGTAGACCATATGCTGTAGTTAAAAGAGCTTCAGCAATACCCGAACTCATTGCAACAGGATCCGAGAGACCTTGAAGATTACTTAAAACATTAAATACTCTAATTTCTCCTGTGACAGTACCTAAGAGACCTAACAGTGGAGAGATTGTCGCAATGATCTCTAAAGCAGGAAGTCTCTTTCTCATTCTATATAGTTCCTGCTCTGCAGCTAGGTCCATATTTCTTTCGACTTCCTTAAGATCACGACCATAGTTTTGAATACCTGCTTCTAAAACTGCTGCTACTGGACCACGCTCTTGTTTTGCATATTTTAATGCTTCTAAAAATTTACCCTGAACAAGAAGGCGTTTTACTCCACCAATAAGTTTTTCTGCATCGTTTTGTGAACGAATTAAATTGTAAAAACGTTCTAGAGCAATTGCTAGTGCTACTATAGAACACCCCAGTAGCACGTACATTACCCATCCACCTTTTGCTAATAATTCAAGCATAATCCGCCTGCCAAAAAGCAGGCTTGCCACCTCCTTGAGAGCCGATAATAATTATTATTTTTATTCAAAATAAAACTGGTCCTAAATCCCTATGCTATTTATATAATACACATCACTTGATTTCGACAAATCAACTATAATTTCCTTGTCTGCAATTAAAAGGATCTATACCAGAGACATTTAGATAGATAAGAGTCATCTGACTTATATTCATGACACCAAATCGCGTTTTAGTATACTTCGATTGGAACAAAAACTCTAGATGTGATTTAAACTACTTATAGAAAGAGGAGATGATTCTTGAAACAGCAGGAAACTCCCTTGTTTACAGCGCTTCGTGATTATGTGGCATCTAAGCCTTTACAATTTCATATTCCAGGACATAAAAGAGGTA
>JAQVYS010000016.1 GCA_028708605.1 Bacillota bacterium | reverse complement strand
CTCTAAAATAGCAAATGGATCTTCGATGTCTTCTATCTGTATTTTGTATTTTGCTTCTATGACCAAAGGTGCATTCTCTTTTAGCCATTTAGCAAAATGAGAAGCAGCAAGTTCAATATCGTAGAGCCTTTCATCTACAGCATTAATCAGTGCTAAAAATAAAGCTTGATCGCCTTTTAATGCTTCGGGAATCATGACACCAGGTGTATCTAAAAGCTGCCAGTTGTTACTTAGTGTTATCCACTGTTTACCTCTTGTAACTCCTGGTCTTTCACCAGTTTTTGCCTTTGATGATTTAGAAAGAGCATTAATTATCGTTGATTTACCAACATTAGGCATCCCAACTACCATAGCTCTGTAAGGTCTTAAACCTTTATTCCTTTTTAACCAGTCTTCCTTAAGAAACTGCCCTCTTTTATTAAGTTCTCGTTGAAGCATTTTTATCTGTCTCTGGTTCTTCCCAGAAAAGAGTAGCATCTCTGCGCTAGAGTCTTGCCATTTACGATTTATCTCTTGATCTGCAAGATCAGCTTTGTTTAGCAAAGTTATTTTAGACTTGTTTTGGCCAAGTGTTTCTAATACAGGATTGGCGCTTGTAAGAGGGGCTCTTGCATCTCTTACCTCTATGATTAAATCAACAAGGCCTACATTTTCTTTAATGTTGCGTTTAGCTTTTTGCATATGACCAGGAAACCATTGTATCGAAAATTCAGGAAGCATTATTTTCCCTCCTATTATGTAACTATATTTAAAAAGTATAGAAAAAAGGGACTGTTTTGGCAGTCCCCTCACTTTTACACACGTTCTTTAATTCTAGCTGCTTTGCCTTGACGATCTCTAAGATAATAAAGTTTAGCACGACGAACTTTACCTTTGCGCAGAACCTCGATATTAGCTACTTTAGGGCTATGCACTGGAAAAGTTCTTTCTACGCCCACTCCATTAGAGAGTTTACGCACAGTGAAGGTCTCTTTAATAGCACTGCCTTGGCGCTTAATAACTACTCCTTGGAAAGCTTGTATACGTTCTTTACCACCTTCGACGACTTTATAATCAACTCTTACCATGTCGCCAGGGCGAAATTCGGGAATGTCAGCTTTAACATACTGTTGTTCGACAACTTTAATTAAGTCCACTTTTAGTAGACCCCCTCTCTTAGGATGTTCTTGTCGCCCTCGACAGCGGACCATCCGCACTAACATGCCAATTATAGCATTTTCTTTTTTTGATGGCAAGCAATACTTCTCGTTTTGTAGTATATCACTAAATCACTTTAATAGTTCTGGCCGTCTTTTTTTAGTCCGCTCTTTCGCCATCTCTTTTCGCCACTTGGCAATCTCTCCATGATTTCCACTTAACAAAACCTCTGGGACCTCTAAACCCTTAAAGTTTCTAGGTCTAGTATAATGCGGATACTCTAAAAGGTTTTCTGTAAAAGATTCCTCATGAGCAGAATATTCGTCACCAAGAACTCCTGGCAAAAGTCTTACAACAGCATCGGTTATTGCCATTGCTGGAATCTCTCCTCCAGTTAAGACAAAATCACCTATGGATATCTCTAAGTCAGCTAGAAGCATTCTTGCTCTTTCATCAAAACCCTCATAATGACCACAAACCAAAATAAGTTGATCGATAGTTGTTAGTTTTTTAGCAGTTTGTTGCTTAAAGGGCTCGCCTTGTGGGGTCATAAACACTGTAAGTCTTTGGGGCTCTTTCATATACCCTACAGGCAATGACTTAACTTTAGTTACAGCATCATATAAAGGCCCTGGCATAAGAACCATCCCTGAGCCACCGCCGTAGGGAGTATCGTCTACGGTACGATGTTTATCATAAGTATAGTCCCTAAGGTTATGGACGATGATATCAACCCTTCCCGAAAGCCTTGCTCTGCCAATAATGCTTTGCTCAAAAACTGCATTGAACATTTCCGGAAAAAGTGAAATAATATCTATTCTCATTTTACTACCACAAGCCTTCCGGTAGATCAACTAGCATTTCTTTTGTCTCTAAGTCAATCTCTTCAATAAACACCTTAACTGCTGGGATATAAAACTCCTCTTTTGCAGGAGACTGCGAGCTTGGCTCTATGACATAGAGATCCTGTGGACCTTCTATGACATTCTTGATGGTTCCAAGTTGTCCAAATTTTCGGTCTATCACTAAAAGACCAATTAGATCAAAGATATAGTAGTGGTCTTCTGGAAGCTCATAGAGCTCATTTTCTGTCACATAAAGCACTTTGCCAATTAATGCGTCTGCATCATTTCTAGTAATAATACCCTCTAGATCTAAGATAATGACGTTTTTATGGATTCGTGCAGAAACAATTTTAAACAGTTTTTGTGTATCATCACTACCAATTAGAACCTTCCCCATTTCAAGAAATCTCTCTGGAAAAGTTGTTTCAGGATACACCTTTACTTCCCCTTTTAACCCTTGAGCCCCAACAATTTTGCCTATGGTATAAAGTTTCATAGAACTAACCTCCATAAAAAAGCAGGAGCCCTTGCTCCTGCCAAACTCTATCCCACAATTTCAAGCATAGCTTTTTTTCTATCTTTGTTGGCTGCGGCCTTGAGCACAGTTCGCAGGGCTTTTGCTATTCTGCCCCGTTTACCAATAACCTTTCCCATATCACTATCTGCTACTTTTAGCTCGAGGAAAATTACTTCTCCGTCGATCTTTTCTGTAACAAAGACCTGGTCTGGGTTATCAACAAGGCTTTTGGCAAGAACTTCAATAAGTTCCTTCATGGCACAGGCCTCCTTATGGTTTTACTTTAGATCTTCTTACTTAGCTTCTTCAGTATCTCTATTTGCGTGTTTGGCAATAATACCAGCTTGAGAAAGAAGTTTTTTTGCAGTCTGAGATGGCTGAGCACCTTTTTGCAACCATTCTAAAGCTTTCTCTTCATCAATCTTTACCTCAGCAGGCTGAGTCAATGGGTTATATGTCCCAATAATATCAATAAAGCGGCCGTCTCTCTGTGTATGAGAATCAGCTACTACAAGACGATAAAAAGGTTGTCTTTTTTTACCCATACGACGTAATCTAATTTTTACACTCACAACATTTCACCTCCTATTTTCCGAAAAATGGCATTCGTATCTTACGTTTGCCTTTACCAGTAGCGAGTCCGCCAAACTGTCTCATCATTTTTTTGGTTTCGCTAAACTGTTTTAGAAGTTTATTTACATCCTGAACTTTAACGCCAGAGCCAACAGCAATTCTCTTTTTTCGGGAAGCGTCAATAATATCAGGCTGTCTTCTCTCTTTATTTGTCATCGAATTTATCATAGCTTCTATTTTTTTCATTTCATCTTCGGCACCACTCAAATCTTGACCTTTGAGTTGCTTGTTCATACCTGGCACCATTTCAAGAAGCTGATTTAATGGACCCATTTTTTTCATCTGCTGCATCTGATTATAAAAATCCTCAAGATTAAAATCATCTGTAGTTAGCTTATCCATCATCTGCTGAGCATCTTTTTCATCGATGGCTTTTTGAGCTTTTTCTAAGATTGTTCCAAGATCACCCATCCCAAGAATTCTAGATGTCATGCGATCTGGGTGAAAAGCTTCTAAAGAATCGAGTTTCTCGCCAAAAGAGGCGTATTTAATTGGCTTGCCAACTACCTCGCGAATAGAAAGCGCTGCTCCACCTCTAGCATCGCCGTCCATCTTAGTTAGAATTACACCTGAAATATCCAAGCGTTGGTTAAAGCTGTCTGCAACATTGACAGCATCTTGACCTGTCATTGCATCAGCTATAAACAAAATCTCTTGTGGATTTAATGCACTCTTAATATCAACTAATTCCTGCATCAGATCCTCGTCTATGTGCAGTCGTCCTGCTGTATCGATGATAATTACATCATAACCATTTTGGTTGGCGTACTTTAGTGCTGCTTTAGCTATAGAAACCGGTTTCTGGTCAGCTACGCTAAACACCTCTACCCCTACCTGTGAGCCAACCACTTGCAGTTGCTTAATAGCAGCAGGTCTGTAGATGTCACAAGCGACTAAAAGCGGCCGACGTCCATTTTCTTTGAGGTTTCTTGCAAGCTTCCCAGCAGTGGTTGTCTTACCTGCACCTTGCAGCCCTACCATCATAATGTTCGAAGGAGAGTGCGACAAATTAAGTCCCGAAACAGCTCCTCCCATTAAAGCGGTAAGCTCGTCATAAACGATCTTAATAACCTGCTGAGCTGGCGTAAGGCTTTTTAGAACCTCTTCTCCCACAGCCCTAGTTCTTACTCGTTCAGTAAAGGTTTTGACTACTTTATAATTAACATCCGCTTCTAATAGAGCTAAACGGACTTCCTTTAAGGCCAACTCTACGTCTTTTTCACTTAATTTGCCACGGTTTTTTAAACCGCTAAAAGTATTTTGCAGTTTCTCAGCTAGATTTTCAAATATCACCGGTCTCCATCCTTTCGAGTTCAGCTACTAATTGTTTAAGCTCCTTCTCATGTTCGGATCCTTTAGCAAGTGCCTTAATCTGTTTATATTGCTTTGTCCGTTTTTCATGTTTTTCTAAAAGACCTAGCTTTTGTTCGTACTCTTCAAGGAGCTTTTCTGTACGCTTGAGGAGATCGTATACCGCCTGCCGACTACTGCCGAATCGTTCAGCAGTCTCTGCAAGCGAGAGATCGGCTTCGTAATAAAGCTGAATGCAACGTTTTTGCTTTGGTGTAAGCAATTGACCATAGAAGTCATTAAGAAGACCCATGCGCACTGTTTTAATTATTTCCATGGCAGTCCCCTACCTTAGGTAGTATAAATTATTTGTATATCGGTGTCAAGCTTTTTCCCTTGACACCTTAATTACCGAATAACGCTTCAATAAACTCATCTGGATTAAACTCTTGCAAATCATCGATCCCCTCACCAACGCCAATGTATTTTACAGGAAGATCCAATTCTTTTTTAATAGCGACAATAATACCGCCTTTTGATGTACCGTCTAGTTTTGTCAACACAATTCCGTTAACTTCAGTTGTTTCTTTGAAAACTTTAGCTTGGCTTAAGCCATTTTGTCCGGTTGTTGCATCCATAACTAGAAGTACATCATGAGGAGCACCAGGCATTTCCCTATCTATTACTCTACGAACCTTCTTTAGTTCATCCATTAGATTGCTCTTGGTGTGGAGCCTTCCTGCTGTGTCAACAATCAAAACATCAGATTTGCGTGTTTTTGCTGCTTGCACTGCATCAAAGGCTACCGCAGCTGGATCCGAACCTTCGGCGTGACGTATTAACTGGGCTTTTGATCTCTCTGCCCAGATACCAAGCTGCTCTGCAGCTGCCGCTCTAAAGGTGTCACCAGCAGCGAGCATTACCTTTTTGCCCTCTTTAGTAAATTTGGCAGCAAGCTTTCCTATGGTTGTAGTTTTACCTACACCATTAACTCCTACAACCATAATTACCCATGGCGTAGTTTCAGGTGGTTTTAATGCTGAGTTTTCACCCAAGAGTTTCTTTAATTCATCTTTGAGGATTTTTTCAACCTCTTCGCCGTCTTGAATCTTCTCATTCTTACAACGCTCTCTTACATTTTCTACAATTTCCAGAGTACTTTTTACACCAATATCTGCACCGATCAAGATTTCTTCTAGTTCTTCAAATAGTTCCTCTGAAATCTTCTTACCTTTTAATACGGATTTAATCTGTTTTACAAGATTATCTCTTGTCTTAGTAAGTCCGCTAAATAATCTATCAAAAAATCCCACAATATCACTCCTTGGCTAGTTGCTTTCATAAGTCGCTGCTGCATTTTTGTCTTCTAGGCGAAGTGCTAAAATCTTACTTACACCTTTTTCTTCCATTGTAACTCCATATAGGAGATGAGCCTCTTCCATAGAGCGCCGTCTATGCGTAATTAAGATAATCTGCGATGCCTCGGCTTTGTCCTTGATTAGAGCCAGAAAACGAAGTAAATTAGCTTCGTCAAGGGCAGCGTCAACCTCGTCAAATAAATAGAAAGGAACCTTTTTAACAGAGATTACCGCAAAAACTAAGGCAATTGCTGTCAAAGTCTTTTCTCCACCACTTAAAAGCGCTATGCTTTGCAACTTCTTGCCAGGTGGTTGTGCCTTAATCTCAATTCCTGCTTCTAAGATGTCTCCCTCTTCTAAGAGAAGTGTTGCCTGTCCTCCCCCAAAAAGATTCGTAAAGAGACTTTCAAACTCTGCTTTAATCTCATAAAAAGCTTCTAAAAATTTTTCTCTACTTTGCTTGTCTAGCTGAGATAATACCTCTAACAGATCGGCTTTTGCTGTACTTAGATCAGTAATTTGAGTGCTTAAGAAGGTATAACGCTCGTAGACTTCCTTGTATTCTCCTATAGCTCCTACATTAACAATTCCAAGCGCATTGATCTCTTTGTCTAACTTTCTTACAACTTGTTGGAGTTTGGTTCTCTCTTCCTTAGGAATATCATACGCATCAGAAACATCCAAAATTGAGATCCCAAGTTCCTCGGCTTTTTCTGTGGTGTTTTCAATCTGGCTTTCTAATTTAGCATACTCACCTGTAATATCCCTAAGCAAAGCTTCTATTTTAGAGATCTCTGGTCTGAGTGCATTGATCTGAGTCTCTATAGACCCAATAAGCTCAAGCATCTTGGCTTTTTCTTCTCTTTGTGTCTTTAGAGATTTTCTAGTTGTTTCACTTTCAAAAAGCAAGACTGCCCTTAATTTATTCTTGTTTAAAGCATTTAGTCTCTCTTGAACTTGGGAGAGCATAACTCTCCCTAACTCCTCATATTGGGATGCAATTTTAACTGCGATCTCATCCTTTATTGCTAAAAGCTCATCTCGCTTGCTTTCAGATGAAGCTAATCTCTCTCTTTTTATAGTCTCTTGATCCTTTAACTGTTGGTAACTTGCTCTTAATACCGGCTCTTTAGTCCACTCTTTACTTACTAAATAATTAAGGTCTTCAAGTAGAGTCTTTTGTTTTTTTTCTAATTTTGTAATCTCTAGAGCGACCTCTTCTATGCTTTTATTTGCTGTCTTAGTTTGTACATCTAAGCGCTCTTCTTCTATTAAACTAGTATTTATTTCATTCTCCAGTGCTGCAATCTTTTCGCTTATAGGTAAAATATTAGACTTTAATGAATCAAGCCTCATCTGCTCTTGTTTTAACTTATTAACTAAATCAATAAGGTTGCTGTTTTTCTGATCCACCTCTAGGGCAAAACTCTCAAGAGCAGTTTTTTCTTTTGTTAAAAGTTTGGAGCCTTCTAAAATCTCTTCTTTTAAATCTCTAGTTAAGGCTTGCCTTTTTAACAAGCCAACTCGTTCTTCTTTCTCTTCTCCGCCGCTCATAGTTCCACCCGTCCAGATAACCTCACCAGTTTTAGTAACTATCCGGTAGCGGCTCCGACATGCTCTAGCAAGCTGCCTTGCGTTTTCAAGATTATCTGTTACAAAGGTTCTGCCTCCAAGATATTTGGCTAGTAGGTTTAAAGAGTCTTTCTGCTTGTCATAAGGGTGATTAAACTCTAAGAACTCTGAAAGCAAACCCAAAACACCAGGTAAATCTAGTAGCTTTAGATCCGACTCTGGCAAAGGTCTAGCCTCTAAGAGGTTTAATGGATAAAACGTAGCTTTACCTAGTTTTTCTTCTTTAAGAAAATCGATGGCTTTTTGAGCAGCAAAATCAGTGGAGGTAACAACTCCTTGGAGTTGACCTCCAAGAACAGCTTCAACTGCCTTTGTAAGCTCATTGTCCACTTTAATGATCTTGGCAATAGCACCTAAGATACCAGGCTTTTTAGCTTTCAGAATAGCTTTAACTCCCGCCTGATAACCGATTAGGTCTTCCTCTGTAGCACATAGAGCCTCGTAACGTGCATTTTGTGCACGTAGTTTTTCTTTCTTCTGATCATATAAAGCAGTTTGATTAAGCAGTTTTTCTTGTTCTATTTTTAGGTCTTTAGTCTTTTCATCAATATTAGTTTGCAGATTAGTGTTTGCTTCTTCTAAAGTAGCTATTTCTATCTCCAAAGCAGTTTTTTCTTTCTCTAGTGATTCTAGCTGGTTTTTAATATCTAACCTCGCGCTTTCTTCTCTAGAAAGAAATGTCTGAATCAGATCGAGATCTTTTTCCAGTTGGTTTTTTTGATTTTTCTTATCAGAAATCTCTTGAACTAATGAAAACAGATCATCCTTAGTCTTTTCTATCTCGGTCTGATTATTTTGTTTGCTTAAAAGATACTCTTCTAGCTCAACTTGTTTTTTATCTAACTCTTCCTTTAGAGTATTTAACTCTTTTAAAAGAGTATTTTCAAAACTTTGAGCCTCTAATAGCTTTTCTTCCTGCTCTTTTTTTTGCATTTTAGAAGAAAAAATCGTCTCTTTAATTAGTCGGTTTTTTTCTCGCAAGTTTACCTGTCTTTCTTTAATAACTCTTAAATCTCCCGCGATTTGCTGGAGAGACTGCTCTAGTGAAAACAACTCATTTTGCTTTTTTGATAGGTTCTCTTCTATCTGATCATAATCGTTTTTTAGTTTCGCCTCATTGACTTCTAGTTGGTGAAGCTTATTGTTTAACTCAATTGTCTGATTTTCAGCGTGTACTTTCTCTTCTCTTTTAAGGTTTGCTGCCTTCCAATAAACTAGATATTCCGAGAGGATCAATTTTTCTTTAGATTCTGTCAGTGCATCCTTAAGTTCTAGGTATCGCTCTGCATTTTCTTTAGCTACTTTAAGCGGTTCAATGCGACCTTCCAGTTCTAAGGCAATATCTGTTGCTCTTGCCAAATCCAACTCGGTTCGTTCTAACTTTCTTAAGGTTTCGTCTTTTTTTACCTTGTATTTGTTAATACCACAAGCATCATCAAAGAGCTGCCTTCGATCAATAGGCCTTGCCTCTATCAGACTTTCTACCTGACCTTGGCTAATCATGGCAAAAGAATGACGCCCAAGTCCTGTATCTAAAAAGAGCTCTTGAATATCTTTAAGCCTGCAACGAGATTTATTAAGATAATATTCGCTTTCTCCAGACCGGTAAGCTTTCCTAGTGATAGTAACTTCATTAAAATCTGTAGACAGATAACTGTCACAATTATCGAAAGTTAAGGAAACCTGAGTATACCCTAATTTATGTCTGGTTTTACTACCATTGAAAATAAAATCCTCAACTTTTTCTCCACGTAGTTCCTTAGCTGATTGCTCACCTAATACCCAGCGAATTGCATCTACTACATTGCTTTTGCCACTACCATTTGGGCCAACAATGGCAGTTATCCCTGCAGGGAATTCGATTACAGTCTTATCAGCAAAAGATTTGAAGCCATAGACTTCGAGTTTTTTCAGTTGCATTTTAACCCTCCAGGTCTATATCTTGACGGATCTCGTCAAAAAAACACCAGTATTTTTCATAGGCCTTTTTACCCTTTGTTGTAAGTGCATAAGTAGTATGAGGTATACGCTCTTTAAAAGTCTTGATCACATCAACATAACCTGCATATTCTAGTCTTTTTATGTGACTTGCTAAATTTCCTCTTGTAAGGTCGAGCTTCTCTAAGATAAAGACAAAATCTACGTATTTTTTTTCATATAGACAACTCATGATTGCAAGGCGTACAGGTTCATGGATCACACGATCTATCTTGATAATTTTGCCAGCTTCTTGCACAGAGCTTACCCCCTACTACAAAGACTATTAAATACCCAGTTTGCTTTACAAACTATTTCTTCGCCAAGCTTTTAACTCCTGCATCACTAAAGGCAAAAGAAGCAACAAAAAAGGCTGCCTTTTCAGGCAACCATTTCTCTTTTCTCTCATTTTCGAAAGGCTTGATAGGGAAGCTGATAGTAGAGATCTTCTCTCTTTCTCCTTTTGCTTCCTCCTGCCTGCACCAAAGAACCGTTTTCAAGTATAAGCCTTGAGACCTTCTTTTTTAGTCTTGTCCTTGCATTATCAATTACCTTAGCGTTTACCCCTAGGATTTTTTCAATCTCTGAGGTAGAATAGCCTTCCGTCAAGAGAACACTTACTGCGTATTCTAACAGAGAACATTGCTCTTTTAAGACCCTATAAAAGCTCTTGTCGCTTTGAAGGCGGTCAATAAAATCCCAAGGTTCTCCCGTGTCAGCCTCAATAAATTCAATTAAGGTTCTGCCTTCATCATAGGCCAAGGTGTTATTTAAAGAAATAGCTTCGTTTAAGGTTTTATTGCCTGCTTTTGTGCTTTGCTTTACAGCGTTTAACACCTTTCTCAAGATGCATATATAAGCAAATGAGCTAAACTTAATACCATAGGTCTCATCGTATTGGAGTATAGATACATAAAGACCTATAAGTCCTTCCTGTAGAAGATCCTCTCTTTCGATCGAATTAAATCGATATCGGGAAACTATATGACGCACCATAGGCAGATAACGTTTTAACATGCTGTCTAGAGCATCTTCGTTTTGATAACGACATAATTTAATCAGTTCTTGTTCATTTAACTGCTTATTAGGCACATTTCTCCCCCCGTTTTTGCTTGTCTACTTACTTATATGGGAATATTTAGGTAAATATGCCTAAAAAAGGGACTGCCATTGGCAGTCCTTTAAGACTCATTATCTTGGTTCAACAATAAATTTGATAGCCGTACGCTCTTCACCGTCGATCTCAATCTCAGCAAAAGCAGGTATACATACTAAATCAATACCATTAGGTGCAACAAAACCTCTAGCGATCGCAATAGCCTTTACAGCTTGATTTACTGCCCCTGCACCCACTGCTTGCAATTCTGCAGAGCCTTTTTCTCTCAAAACTGCAGCTAATGCACCAGCAACAGATTTAGGGATAGAGTTAGTAGAAACTTTAAGTACTTCCATAGCCTAACCTCCTCCTATGATTTGACAGCAAAAGAGCATATACATAAAAAACTTTTGTAAAGTTTTTACTTACTATATATTATTCCCTTATCTACAAAAAATTCCTTCTAATCTTTTAGATTTGACAGTTTATTACACGATTTATGTAGCATATACCTGTTTTTTACATATTCCGTGTAAAGGTTTTCTAACACTATTTATAAATAAGAACTAAGAGTCAGCAATTTTTAGGGGGGATTTAATGAGGAACTATGGCAAACAAGTGATATTAGAGATGGCTCGTTTTTTAAGAGAAAACCCCTCAGCTACTGTTAACCAGCTTGCAGAACATATGGGTTGGGCTGAAAATCGTTCTGTTTATTATTGGCTTAATCAAACAGGCTACACAGGCATCAAGGATTTTCGTAAAGCGGCTTTAGATCGATCGCTTCCCTTTTCCGAAACAGAACTTTTGAAAGAGAACCCCTTAAAGGCTTATATTCCCGTAATTCGCCAAATTAACTCACCTAATCATTATGAATATGCAGATGAAGATTTTTTATGTCAAATCAAAACTTCGTCTAAAGCCTTTGCTTATCTTCTTCAAGATAGCAAGTGGTCACCAATGATGCTACCTGGAGACTTACTAGTTATTGATCCAGCTGTAAAACCCAAGGAAAGTTCATTGTTTTTAGCATGGATAAATGGTTTAGGAACTCATATTTTGCGGAAAATTGCCGACAATTGTTTCGCCCAAGATATCTACTTAGAAGAGCCTATTAAAGACGCAAATTTTAGTTTTATCGGTTCGATTATTCTACTTTATCGAGTTACCACTTCTAAAAAATAAACTCCCTGGCTAACCAGTACTTTACTGACTACCCAGGGAGTCTTTTTTTATATTTCTTCAAGTTGTAAATTTTGCCAAGCTTCTTTTGCGGCATGTTGCTCAGCTTCTTTTTTACTGTTCCCATCAGCAACACCCCATGCTTTACCATTAAAACTAACCTCAACTATAAATTCTTTAGCATGAGCCGGTCCTTTTTCGTCTATAACCCTGTACTCTGGAACAATATGGTACTTACTCTGAGTATATTCTTGCAGAGCGGTTTTATAGTCGGGCTTTAGTTGTCCATTTACTGCTAAAGAGACGTAGTGGACAATGTGTTTTTCAATAAGCTTCTTCACAGAGTCGTAACCTTTATCGATGTAAAGGGCCCCTATTAATGCTTCCATACAGTCTGCAAGTAAAGCATCACTGTGTTTTAAGGCAGTTTTCTGCATGCCCTTCCCTAGGAGTAAATAATTTTGAAGACCAAGCTTGCGAGCTGCATCTGCTAAAGTCAGTTCACAAACCACTGCAGCTCTCCATTTTGTCATCTCTCCTTCTTTTGCATCGGGATACTCTGTAAACAAGTACTCACTTACAAGCAGATCCAACACTGTATCTCCTAAAAACTCTAATCGTTCATTGCTGTTTTCCTCTTCTAGTCTTTCATAAGCGTATGAGCTATGCACAAAGGCTGTACGGATTGTCTGAATGTCGTTTATTTCTATATCTCGTTTTTTAAACCACTCTAAAAGCTTTTTATTATGACTATTCACTAATCTAAATACCTCCGCAAAGCTAACACTGCATTATGGCCACCAAAGCCAAAACTATTAGTTAGCGCAGCATCGACTTCTGATTTCCTGGCTGTGTTAGGAACGTAATCTAAATCACATTCTGGATCTGGAGTTTGATAATTCGTCGTTGGAGCAATAATCTGCTGTTTTAGTGTCAATGCAGTAATAATTGCTTCAATTGCACCTGCAGCGCCTAAAAGATGCCCTGTCATTGATTTAGTTGAACTTACGGCGATATCCTGCCCAAAAACGGCTTTTATCGCTTTGGTCTCATATAGATCATTATAATAGGTTGAGGTTCCATGAGCATTTATATATTGTACTTGGGATGGAGCTAATTTGGCATCGGCCAATGCTCCTTTGATTGCCCTTGTTGCTCCTTCTCCTTCTGGAGCAGGAGAAGTTATGTGGTAGGCATCTCCTGTAGAGCCAAAACCTACGACCTCTGCATAAATATTAGCACCACGCTTTCTAGCGTGTTCTAATTCTTCAAGCACTAAAATACCTGAGCCTTCGCCCATAACAAAGCCGTTACGATTCAAATCGAAAGGTCTGGATGCTTTTTCAGGTTCATCTACGTCAGTGCTAAGTGCTCTTGCAGACGCGAACCCTGCTATTGAAAGCGGTGTTACAGCAGCTTCAGCTCCTCCTGCAATCATAGCATCAGCCATACCAAAGCGAATGACGTTAAAAGCATTCCCTATAGCATGTGTTGCTGACGCACAAGCCGTTACTGTTGCTTGATTTGGTCCCTTAGCTCCTAGCATAATAGATACTTGACCAGCAGCCATATCGCTAATCATCATCGGAATTAAAAAAGGAGTAACTCTAGAGGGTCCTTTTTCAAAGAGCACCTTAGCTTGCTCTTCAATTGTATTCATGCCACCAACACCAGAACCAATATAGACTCCGATCTCTTCGGAGTTAGAATCATCTATAGTGAGAGAAGCATCGTCTACTGCCATTTTTGCAGCAGCTAGGGCAAACTGGACAAATCGGTCAGTTCTACGAGCTTCTTTTTTGTCTAAATAGTCTTCTGGATCAAAGCCTTTAACCTCAGCTGCAATCTTTACATTAAAACCAGTAGTGTCAAATCTAGTAATTAACCCCACACCACTTTTGCCAAGCAAAGCATTCTTCCACAACTCTGTTACATTTAATCCTAAAGGAGTTACTGCACCCATTCCAGTAATTACTACTCTTTTTAGCACGTTACTTCGCTCCTCTTTGAGGGGAGGCTTTGCCTCCCCATATAATGAGGCTTACTCTTTGTGTTCTTTAATATAAGCTACAGCATCACCAATACTACTAATTTTATCGGCATCATCATCAGAGATCTCTAAGTCAAACTCTTCTTCTAATGCCATAACCAACTCAACTATATCAAGTGAGTCAGCTCCAAGGTCCTCAAAAGTAGTCTCCTCAGTTATCTCGTCAGCGTCAACGTTAAGTTTATCAGCTACTAGCTCAATAACTTGTGCCAAAATATCCATGATTTCACCTCCTTAGCATAATAAATATAACTTAATTTACATAGCAATGCCACCATCTACCCCAAGTATTTGCCCAGTAATATACTGATTTTTTTCAGTTGCTAAAAACCCTACAGCTCTAGCAACATCCCTTGGAGTTCCAAATGATTTTAAAGGTATTTGGTTTAATAGATTATCGATGAGTTTCTCTGGGATCTTTTCTGTCATTTGCGTCTGAATAAATCCTGGTGCAATAGCGTTACACAAGATATTGTAAGGTGCTCCCTCTCGAGCAATTGTTTTTGTAAATCCAATTATCCCGGCTTTAGCAGCAGCATAATTAGCCTGCCCAACATTGCCTGTTATACCTACAACAGATGTGATATTAACGATACGACCATACCGATTTTTTACCATCGAACGAAAAACAGTTTTAGTACAGTTAAAGACGCCTTTTAAATTAACATCAATTACTGCATCCCATTTCTCTTCGCTCATTCTTATAAACAAAGCATCTCTGGTAATACCAGCGTTATTTACTAAGATATTAACTAGACCAAGTTCACTTTCGATTTGACCTATTGCAGCTTCAACTTCTTTTAGATTGGAAACGTCACAAGCGACACCTACACTTGGCGTATTATACTTTTTTTGTAGCGTTGCAAGTGTTTTATTTAACGACTCTGGATTAGAGGCTATAATAGCAGTTTTTGCTTGACTTTGTAAAAACGTCTCAGCAATCTCCAAACCGATACCTCTAGATCCCCCTGTAACTACAGCAACTTTCCCCTCCACGTATGTCACCTCAATTTTTCCATGTCACTAGGCTCTTCGATATTAATAACCTCTAAAGAACCATCGATTTTTTTTATCAGCCCACTCAAAACTTTTCCAGGACCTACTTCAATAAATCTTGTGACGCCTTTACTTTTTAGATAACAGATAGAGTCTTGCCATAGTACAGGAGAAGTTAGCTGATTATAAAGGCTCGCCTTGACATCACTTATCTCCTCAGCGGTTTCGTTTGCTATTACAGGAAACTTTGGTTTAGCAAAACTCTCTTTATCTAAAACCCTTTGAAATTTCTTTGCAGCCTCTTCCATAAGTTTAGAATGGAAGGCTCCCGAAACTTTAAGAGGTATTGCTCTTTTAGCACCTTTGTGTTTTAAAATCTCTACAGCCTCGACAATTCCTGCTTTAGTTCCTGAAATAACTGTTTGCCCAGGGCAATTGAGGTTTGCCACATCAACGTATTCCTCCATTCCCAAAAGTGTCTCTTTGATTAAGCCAAGATCCATGCCAATAATTGCAGCCATTCGCCCTTCTTTGGTTTCTTGCATATACTGACCTCGTAGCTTTAGAAGTTCTGCTCCTTTTCTTACGTCGAAAACCTCGCTAGCACAAAGAGCAGAATACTGACCTAAGCTAAAACCTGCTACATAGTTTGGCTCAAAATCAAGGCTGTTACTTAGCGATCTATATATTGCAAGTGATACAGCAAATATTGCAGGTTGAGCAACTGTTGTTTTCGTTAGAGCCTTCTCGGGGCCTTGTAGAATAATTCTTTCAAGATCAAATCCTGAACCTTCAGAGCACTCTCTTAAAACTTCCTTTGCCAAGGGATCAAAATTAAAGAAAGCTTTTCCCATACCAACAAATTGTGCGCCTTGTCCAGGAAAAACTACCGCTGTTTGCATCCTCTATCCCCCTAGTATTCCAGTACCATTGAAGCCCAAGTAAGCCCAGCGCCAAAACCAACCAGCAGTAACTTATCTCCACTTTTGATTTTGCCATCTTTTACAGCTTCTACCCATGCGATAGGTATCGATGCTGCAGAAGTGTTGCCGTAGCGTTCTAGATTAACTATCACTTTGTTTTTATCTAACTGCAAAAGGTCTATGGCTGCATCGATGATTCTCGTATTGGCTTGGTGTGGAATCATCCAATCAAGGTCACTAATATTTAGATTGGCCTTTTCTAGTGCTTTTTTACTAGTTTTCGGTAAGATTCTGACTGCAAAACGAAAAACTTCAGAGCCACTCATATACAAAAAATGCCGGTTTTGGTCAATATTTCCTACAGTAACTGGTTCTCTAGAACCACCTACAGGGACAGTTAACAGACCATGTCCACTTCCATCTGAACCTAAGTCAAAGCCTAAAACTCCGCCTTTATTGACCCTGCCTACAATTGCTGCTCCTGCACCATCGCCAAACAAAACGCATGTGCTGCGATCTTGCCAATTAACAAAACGGCTAATAGCTTCAGTTCCTATGACTAAAACATTTTCAAACCCAGTTTCAACAAGGCCTAAGGCTACTGTAAGTGCATATACAAAACCCGAACAGCCAGCGCCAACATCAAAAGCTGCGGCTTTTACTGCACCAAGTTTGCCTTGGATTATACAAGCAGTAGAAGGAAAGATATGATCTGGACTTAAAGTAGCTGTAACAATACCATCAATATCTTCAACACCTAAATCTGCATCCTTTAGTGCTTCTAATGCTGCTTTAACCCCTAGATCAGAAGAGGCTTCTTCTCTAGATGCAATATGTCTTTGCTTAATCCCAGTTCTTGTTGTAATCCACTCATCAGATGTATCTATCATCTTTTCTAAATCTAGATTGGTTAAAATCCTCTCAGGAACATAAGCTCCCAGTCCAAGGATGCCTATGCGGGAGGTATCTTTCATGAACTAGACCTCTTTTCTAATGCTTCTTCGATATCTCCAATAATATCTTTGTTTGATGCATCGTTTGCTAATCGCAAAGCATTTGCTATTGCCTTGCCATTTGAACTTCCGTGACTAATTATAGTGAGTTTTTTAAGACCTAAAAGAGGTGTCCCTCCATACTCGGAATAATCCAGCTTTTTTTTAACACTTCTAAGATTATCTTTAACTAAAAGTGCACCTATCTTTCCCTTTAGATTCGCAAGCATTGCTTCTTTCATCAAAGACATTAATCCTTTGGCTAGGCCTTCGGTATACTTTAGTACAATATTACCGACAAAACCATCACATACTACTACATCTGCCATGCCTTCTGTAATATCTCGGCCTTCTATGTTACCAATAAAGTTTAAACTACCGTTTTTTAATGTCTGATAGGCTTGAACTACCTCAGGAGTCCCTTTACTCTCCTCTTCACCAATGTTTAAAAGACCTACTTTAGGTCTGTTTATCCCCATAACTTTTTCCATATATATACTACCAAGCAATGCATAATCTACGAGATTTTCTGCAGTTGCACCAGGATTTGCTCCACAATCTAAAACTAGACTCATACCTTTTAAGGTTGGCATAGGAATAGCTATAGCTGGTCTATTGATGCCTTTTTGTCTGCCATAGATCAAAAGACTTGCTGCCATTGCAGCTCCAGTACTCCCTGCAGCAACAAGAGCTGCGGCTTTTTCATCTGCGACTAGTTTTGCAGCAATAACTATAGAAGCATCTTTTTTCTTGCGGACAGCTTTTGCTGGATCTTCATCAAAATCTATAGTTTGGCTTGCATGAACGATCTCTAAATCTGCCTTTTTTTGTTCCAAAAGTGGTTTAAGTTTTTGGGAATCACCTACTAAAATAGTTTCGACTCCCCAATTTTTTTTTGCTAAAACTGCACCCTCTACTGTTGCCTCTGGTGCAAAATCTCCACCCATTGCGTCTAGAGCAATTTTCATTATTCTACCTCCTGTCCGTTGACAGAAAGTGCAAAAGCATGAAATTCTCCAGTAAAAACCTTTTCATCTTCAACTTTGGTTTCAACGTCAATAAGATAGCGATTTTTCTTAATCTCTTGAACTTTAGCTTTAGCAATTAGTCTCTCGCCTACGTTGACAGGTCGATGATATTTGATATTAGCCAATCCTGTAAGAGCAATCTTGCTATCAACTAACGAAACTGCCAAGGAATTAGCTTGCGCAAAAATGTAATGACCTCTAACAATTCCAGTGTTGCTAAGGGCCATCTCTTCAGTTGCTTCGAGCATGCTAATACCATCTTTACCTAAATTCAGATCCAGAAGCTCGCCAATTATCTCCCTGCTTTTTAGAGATTTAACCTGAGAATAAGCTTTTTTTGCTAAATTTTTAGTCCTCTGCCTAACTTCAGGTATGCCCAGTTCTAGACGATCGAGTCTAATAGTTTGGATTGATACCTTAAACTCTGTGGCAAGAACCTCATCTGTTAGAAAAGGATCTTCTTTAATCTTTTCCAACAGAAGAGATTGCCGCTGTTTTTTAGGTAGCCGCGACATAACGATTTCCTCCCCTTAGTATTTAATTACCACGTATTAGTACCTACTAGTTAGTATAGCCTATATATGTTATCTAAGCAAGAACTTCCTCTCACTAAAGAATGAAGTGTATTATAGACTAGTTGGTCCATTTTTACGTAGAGATAATTCTATCTAGGGACTATAAAAAATACGGCTCATAGCCGTATTTCTTGCAACAATATCCGTTATCTACTAAGACAGAAAAAAACCGAGCAATATGCTCGGCATCTACCTAAGTTATTTTGCCGTGGTAGCAGGCTTTTTATACGTGCCACAAGATGTGCAAGCACGGTGTGGTAATCTTGGTTCTCCACAACTTGGACAAATATTCACTGTTGGTTTATTCAACTTCCAATTTGTACGTCTTTTTGCCTTACGTGTAGTTGAAGTTCTTCTCTTTGGTACAGCCATTATCTACACCTCCTGGAACTAGTCTTTAAGTAAGTGTTTTAAAGCCTGCAATCTTGGATCTACGTTTTTATCTTTACAATCGCAGCTTTTCTTGTTGAGGTCCTGCCCACAATGAGAGCAAAGCCCCTTGCATTCTTCGTCACACAATCTTTGAAGTGGTAGGCCTAAGACCATATGCTCCACTATAATTTCGCCGAGGTCAATTTCCTGTCCTGCAAATGTGGAATACAAATTGTCATCATCGTTAAATTCATCTTCCAGATCATCTGGAGAATCAGACTTCTTCAGCTCTTCTTCAATATCTAAAACAAAATCTTGCTCAAAGTCAATTAAACATCGTGTGCATTGCATCTTCAGCCTCGTTTTTACCTTAGCTTGGAAAACAAAAAAGTCTCCTGCATGGGTAATAGTCCCTGCAATTTCCAGAGGGCCGATCGGTTCAACCTGATCCTCAGGTATCTGCCACTCATCTTGAGGCACAAAGAATTCAAACGACTTAATTTCACCAGACTTTAAATTAGCGATGCTAATTGTTAGATCTCGTATTAGATCACGCACTTTATCTGGCACCTCACTAATATTGCTACAAGTTATTTCATAGTATTTCAATGAAGCAGTATTTTTAGAGATATAAAGCTTAGATTCTAGAGAATCACTTGTTTATTATAGCTAATCGTCATCTCATCGTCAAGTAAAACTCCTTGGCACCTAAACTCGAATCACCTCTACCATTATACACAGAGGCAGAGCTGACTGCAAGCTTCACTCTAAAAATCTTATCATATAGGTAGAGAGAGATTATCCTTATCAAAGGCCCTTTTTTCCTCTTTGTCTTATATCATAAAATGTCTTAAATCAAAAGAAACTGATATAAAACTGAGATAACCATTAATATTTTCGATAAACTAGCATATTATATATTGCTTCAATTATTAGCACAAAAAATATGAAAGGAAGAATTAGTATGCTGCAAGAGGAAAAGGAATGGGTTCAGATAGTTTCTGAACGAACCAAAGAAAGAGTCTTAGATGTAATGATTCAGCGCGCCGTAATAACTGGAAGCACTAAAATACAAGTTACGTATGATGATTTGGCTAAGCTCTCTGGTTTATCAAAAGGCGCTATATTTAAAGCAGTGAAGGCCCTTGAAGCAGAAAGTAAAATTAAAAAATTACCCTCGAGAGCAAGAAGAATACCTAATGTTTATGAGATTTATACTAATGTGGAAATTCCTGAGCCAGCTATAGCAGAAACTGTGGAATTACCTGAGTATCTAGAAATGACTAGAACCTTAAAGACCAAATTACGCAGATTAGAACAAGAAAATCTAGAGCTAAAACAGATACTTTTCCCTGACATTAGAAAATCTCCTGATATTATTTCCAGATCGCAAATTACAGATGATACAGTAATGCTAGTGTTTAAGGTTCCTAAAATTAGTGATTTTGATAGCTTCTAACCCCCAATCGCACTTATTTGCTGTAAAAATCTCGCCTAAACGGGCGAGATTTTTAACTATCGCATTTTTATTTTTCATGACTGATATTAAACCAGTATGCACATGAGTAATGGTAATCGACCGTGAAAAACTGCTTTATAATGGGGTTCTTACTAGATTAAAAGAAAACTATGCTCCATTGCGCTGTATAAGAGTGGCCTTAGATCGAGCAACCGACCAATTTATGATAGCTAGAACAGAAATGGTCACCATAGACGGTAATCTGTGGAATGTATTTTTCAATCCATATAAAACGCCTTCCCATATTATTGCAGAACGATTAACCAAACAGCTTAACCTTAAAGCTATCGTTATCGTAGAACATAACATTGACCACATCTTTGCAGTCATCTACCACAAGATGAGCTTATGAAACTAAAAGCGCTTTTTTACATCCTGAGAATTGAGACTATTGAAGGTTCTCAGTACCACTTACCAGGTACTTCAGGAGCTACGATCCGTATATTAAGTGCTCTCTAGAGATATATGGCGAGACCACTTTTTTTCGCTTCTATAATCTGTTCAAAAGAAAGCCCATCTTACTTAGTTCCACTTAGTCTTTCGATCCTAGTAGCTCAAGCGCTCTTTTGTAAAGAGGATCAAACTCACATCCACATGAACCACACTCTGTGTCAGCTTGTTTAATGGCAGGGATCAATATAGTCGTGTCATGATCGCCACTTAACCAAGCCTTAGCTGGAACATCAATCAGATCCCAACCAGAGTCCGCAAAACGCTTAAGTATTACTTCCAATTCTTCACAATAGTTTTTATCCACTTTTTTCCCCTCCTAAACCTAAATAATCCATTGGAAATCAGCTTTGCTGCTTAAGACACCCCCCCAACAACTTTTTTTATGCTAAAATTCCATAAGTTAAATTCTAAACAAGGTTTATCACAATATGCGCCATATTCTATACAGTTCAGGAGTTCAAGTTTTGGCCAAAGTTCCTTTTTCTAGATAAGTAAGTATAAGACATAGAACGGAACACATATTCAGATGTCCAGATACACATTTATCCTATTAGATTTTCAAGTTTATTTCTAGACTAGATTTAGACATTCATCTAGTCTAGAAATAAACAAAAAAGCTAGTTCTTGATCAGAGTAGAAACTTAAGGTTTTCTACTCTTTTATGTTTCCCTAAAGATTGACTCAATGTCACCAACTTAAAAAACTTTTTAACACGCCTACTTACTAAAAAAGTACAACTTCTACTAATTTTTTTGTGGACCAGAAGATTAACAAAGCATATTAATCACTAAAGTACTGCCTTTATAAGGAGGTTTTCCCTTTGTCAGACACACTGACTCATGTCGCCGTGGCTGATATCCTTGCAAAGGTTCTCTTTAGTGCTAAAAAACCCCTTCTAGTGTTTCTTATTGCATTCATATCCCATGGTCTACTCGATGTAACAGACAATGATTACACAGTAAACTTTACGAGTCAAAAAACGATTCAACAAGATGTTGATTACCTACTATTACAGACTAGTGGATTAGTTTTGTTACTACATGACATCATCTGCGAAGAAGACGAAAACCGAAAAGCCAATAGAATTGGAGCACTTTTAGGATCGCTCTTCCCAGATGTTGTCGACGGTATCTATGCCTTAGCCCACCCTAATAGCTGGCATAAAGGAGAGTTACTCTTCCCTTTTCATCGCCGGTCAATTAATACTCCAAAGCAAAGCAAACAAACTACAATGAACAAGGCTGTAGTAGTGACTCTGATTAGTCTTATTGAAAACTTTTAAGGGACTCTGCACTTTGCAGAGTCCCTTAAAGGTTTTCAATAGTCCGCTACTATTCATTATCTCTTCTCATAGCAACCTCTTTTTCTATCCCACTTAAACTATTGGTAGATAAACACTAGAAAGGAAGTCAGGCAAAACTCTTCCTCCTGAAATATCCTGCAAAAACCTAGCTAGTTCTTCTGCTTCATCTGATTTTACGACCACAGTACAACTAACGTTTTCCATATATTCAATATCCTTCAAAGTCCAATTTCTTTTTTCGCAATAATTTTGAACAATTCCCCATTCACTATAGGAGACTATAAAGCGATACTGATCTCTTTTGGCATAGTCGACAACCTCAGAAGCACTGATAGCCTCTGCAGCAGCTTTACTATAAGCTCTCACTAATCCCCCCGCTCCAAGCAATATCCCACCAAAGTACCTAGTTGCAACAATAACCAATTGAGTTATGTCCTGCTTCAAGATCACGTCTAGTGTGGGCATCCCTGCAGTTTGTGAGGGCTCTCCATCATCAGAAAATTTCTGAATCTGCCCTGATATCCCTAACCTGTAAGCCCAGACGTTGTGAGTCGCATTTGGGTGTGCTTTTTTAATCGAATCTATAAACTCTTCCGCTTTCTCTACCGTTTGCACAGGAGCTGCATGACCGATAAACTTAGACTTTTTTTCCACAAATTCTATGGTAACTGCATTTTTAATACTGCGGTAAATAACCTCTGCCAATACTCTCACCTCAAAAGATAGTGTTTTGTAGCAACCTGTTCTTGGCTAAATTACCTAAAAAAGGAGTTTACACCCATTTATAGAAATCACAAATCAAATGCCTAGAAATCATTAGGGAAAGCTGGTGATGTTTTGGAATTTAGAACTGGTAATCTACAACTAATGAAAGATTGGAATCTTTCATTGTTGGCAAATCTAATAAGGCGTAATCCTAGGATCTCGCGTGCAGAGCTTACTGCCATTACGAGTCTATCACCAACTACGGTATCAAGTTTAGTAGCTGAGCTGATCGAAGATGGACTAGTGCGAGAAACTGGCGTTGGCGAATCTACAGCAGGAAGAAAGCCCATTCTTTTAGAGTTTATTCCCGAAGGTCGAATTGCTCTTGGTATTTCTATTAATCACGATGGAATTAGAGTTGCTCCAGTCAATCTCCTTGGAAAGCCTCTGTACGTCTATAAGACTAATGGAAATTTGGCTAACGAAAGGTCCATTATCTCTCAAGTGGATAGAGGCATCGAGGCCTGTATAGACTTCCTTAAGAAGCATAACCTTTTCAAACACCTCTTTGGTTTTGGCATTGGTGTTTTAGGGCTTGTTGAAGGCACGAAAAGTAGATACCTTTTAGGCGATAATTGGCACACTTTGGACCTAGCTCCCCTACTTACCAAGTATAAAGGTCAGCTTAAATTTGAAATCGAAAACGATATCAATGCCATGGCCCTTGGCGAAACTTGGTTTGGCCAAGGTAAGGAAGACAATCATGTGCTTTATGTCTATACAGGATATGGACTTGGTATCGGCTTAATCATAGATGGCAATCTCTATCGTGGTGCATTTGGAAATGCAGGAGAATTGGGACATGTGAGCATCTCTCAAGGCGATCACGGCGATTTGAAATGTAGCTGTGGTCTTACAGGTTGCCTTGGTCCTATTGCAGACGGAGCTCATCTCATGCTAAAGATCAAAGAAGCAATAGAAAATAATGTGTCTACTTCAATGTCCCTTGATAATCTTAACTTTGAAAGTTTCCTTGAAGCTGCAGTCAACAAAGATCCTCTGTGTGAAAAACTCTTAGATGAGCTAATCTTTAACCTGTCAAGAGCGATTATTTCCACAATCAATCTGCTAGACCCAGGCCTTGTCATACTTGGTGGCTTTTTCTCTAATCCAAATCATCTAGCCTCTGAAAGACTCATCGGGCTTATTAAAAACAACTCTATTGCAAGCTATAGAGATGAGTTCAAAGTGTTTACTTCAAATTTTGGTGACGACTCTGGTGTAATCGGAGCAGCAACTTTGATCTTAAAAAACGTTTTTGATTTCCAGATTACCAATAGGTATATTGATTAAATTAAAGAGGGCACACCCCTCTTTAATTATTCAGTATAATCTGTCTCAAAGTTAGCTAAAGCTTTTGGCTGCTCTAAGATCTCAATCTTTTCAAACGGCCAGTAAACAAGCACAACTCTACCTACTACATCATTATACGGGATTGGACCGATCCTTCTACTATCATCACTATGATTGCGATTATCGCCTAAAACAAATACATGGCCTTCGGGGACAAAAAAGTTACCGCTATACCAGGAATTTAACGGTTCAGCAATATAGTCCTCGTCAAGCAATACTCCATTTATAAAGATGCAGCCATTTTTTACCTCAATTGAGTCTCCAGGAAGACCAACTACTCTTTTTATATATATATCTCTCCGCTTTAGAGGGTTTTTGATGATTACAATTTCACCCCTTTTAGGAGCGCGAAAACGATAACTTATCTTCTCTACCATCACTCTCTCACCATTTTGGAGAGTCGGTTCCATAGAATACCCTTCTACTAGAAAGGATTGCGCAACAAATACTAGTAAAAAGAAAGTAAGCAGTATAGCTTCGGTTATAGTTATTAACCAATCACGTATATGAACTAACATCAGTATTCCTCCTAAACCTAGGATGTCAGGCTTCTTAAAAAGGACGGTGAATGTTTTGAAACTGCCACTTTATGTATTAGATATCCTAAATACCTTAGATAAAGCAGGCTTTGAAAGTTTCGTAGTCGGAGGTGCAGTAAGGGACTACCTTCTTGGCAAAACCCCATATGACTATGATATAACAACTAGCGCAACTCCGAAAGAAGTAATTGCGCTTTTCCCAAAAACTACCCCTTATGGTATTAAGTTTGGTACAGTAACTGTACTATCAAAAGAACCTGTTGAGGTTACTACCTTTCGTAAAGACGGTTACTATGTAGATGGCAGACGTCCTTTGGAAGTAAGCTTTTCAAAAAAGATTGAAGAGGATCTCTATAGACGTGATTTTACGGTGAATGCGATCGCTTATTCTCCAACGATAGGCTTCTATGATCCTGTGGGTGGTAAAGAAGACCTTAAGCTAAAGCTAATTAGAGCTGTTGGAACAGCTAGTAATCGTTTTGCTGAAGACTCCCTAAGAATCCTTAGAGCAGTTCGTTTTCTCGCCAAGCTCGGAAGACCTTGGAAAATCGAAGACGAAACTTTTGTTGCTATGAAAAACTCTGCCCACCTAATCAAAAGATTAAGTAAAGAGCGTATCACAGATGAACTAATCAAGTTAATCGTAAGCGAATCCGCTTTATACGGTTTAGAACTCCTCTCCGTAATCACTAATGACGCTTTTGGCGCTTCTTTAGCTTTGGTCGATCTAGATTCTTTACCTTTTAAAATGAATCTTAGGCTAGCGTCCTTAGTTAAGGCAAATACCTGGCTAACAGACTGGCTCATACTCCCTAAGAAAACCCTGCGTTATATTAAAAAGATGTTAGTTAACCAGCCTATTCCAGAAAATCTTACAGATCTTAGACATCTTTGTTTTTTAGTTGGTAGAGAATATCTTGACGATTGGCTACTCCTCCGCGGTTTAAAACCTAAATCTAAAGAGATTGAAAGCCACGCAATATTCGTTAGTGATCTAGCAATAAGCGGTAATGATATTAAGCATCTCGGTAAAGGACCTCAGATAGGAACTATGTTAGATAAGCTTGCCTATCTAGTCAGAGAGAATCAAACTTTAAACACTAAAGAAGCTTTACTTAAAATTATCGGAGACCAGAAAGAGCCCTCTTAGGGCTCTTTCTTAACAAACTTTTAACAAAGCTCTTTGGAGGCGTTCTAAAACTTCTTCTTTACCCAAAACAAGAGCTACCTCAAAAGCACCTGGAGATGCAGATTTTCCTGTAAGAGCCGCTCTAAGAGGCCAGAGTATTTGGCCTGCTTTAATTCCTAACTCAGTAGCAGCAGCTCTTAGCTTCTGATCCATAGGATCATGTGACCAATCTGTTAGCTTTTTAAGCACATCATAGCATTTTTGCAAAGCTAGTTTTGTTGTCTCCACATCGCTTTTTTTCGGGATCAGAAGTTCTTTATCATAGTCTGGAGCCTCAAAGAAGAAGCCTAATAGTTCTGGAGCCTCTAAAAGAGTCTTCATTCTCTCTTGGACAAGCCCAACACATTCTCCTAGATAATCGCTGTATTCAACTTGCATCCCAGCTCTTTCTAAAAATGGCAGAATGCGTCTTGCCAAATCTGCAGTTTCAATGTGTCTAATATAATAGCCGTTATACCACTCCAATTTGTTCATATCAAAGATTGCACCTGACTTATTAACCCGTTCTATCTCAAACTCCTTTGCTAGTTCCTCTAAGGAAAAGATTTCGCGTTCGTCTTGAGGTGCCCAGCCTAAAAAAGCTAGAAAGTTAACTAAAGCTTCTGGAAGGTAACCTAGTTCCTTAAACTGCTTTACCCCTGTTGCACCATGCCTTTTACTGAGTTTGCTTCTGTCTGGAGCTAAAACCATAGGGGCGTGGGCAAACTTTGGTGGATTCCAACCAAAAGCATTGTATAAAATAACATGTTTTGGCGTACTAGAGATCCATTCTTCTGCCCTAATGACATGAGTAATATCCATATAATGATCATCGACTACACAAGCCATATGGTAAGTTGGAAAACCATCGCTTTTAATAAGCACCTGATCATCAACTACACTGTTTTCAAAAGAAACTTTACCTCTGATCAAGTCATCGAATTCCGTAGTTTTTTCTCTAGGTACCTTAAGTCTAATTACGCAAGACTCACCCGCTGCTAGTTTCTCTTGAACTTCTTCTTTTGTTAACTCTAAGCATCTTCGATCATACATTGGTGCTTTTTTTGCAGTTTCCTGCAATTTTCGCATATTATCAAGTCTTTCTGCTGAGCAGAAGCAATAATAAGCCATGCCTTTTTCCACTAACTCTAAAGCATGTTTTTTATAAAGATCCAATCTCTCTGATTGACGATAAGGCGTATGAGGGCCTCCAACATCAGGTCCTTCATCCCAATGAATACCTAACCAGCGCAGACTATCATAAATTGCCTGGTCACTACCTTCTTTAAGCCTTACTTGATCTGTATCCTCAATTCGGATGATAAATTTCCCACCTGTGTGTCTCGCGTAAAGGTAATTAAAAAGAGCTGTTCTAATATTACCTACATGGGGATCTCCTGTAGGTGAGGGTGCAAATCTAACTCTGACGTTACTCATAGATTCGTCTCCTTCCAAATTCCACTTCCAAAGCTTTATTAGATAACATGGAGAAGCAAAGGCCCACAGAGCCTTTGCTTTTTTTATTATTGTACACGAAAACAGCTAGAAATCCAAGTTATGGGTCTACTGGATACCTCCATGTACATCACACTCTTCTGTAGGTTCTGTACCTCTAAAGAACTTTATCCGATGTATTTTAGATGCTGGACAAGCCGGTGTTGCAAGTTTGTCCGAATCGACACAGATCTCTACAGTTACAAGATAATCAGGATCGTCGCTCGTTTTAGAAGGCGTTGTTTCTTCAACTCCTATCTTAACTGGGGTTGTGCCATTTTGTGGCTCTTGATCCTCCTCTGTTTTAGAAGGAGCTTCTATTTCTATGGTAGTTGGAGCACTTTTACTAGTTTCTTCATCTGTACTTGGCTCCGTAATATTACTAGATTGGACTGGTGTCTCTGGTGATCGCTCATCTAGTTTAGGGTCTTTATTAGTGGATGATTTTGAACCTCCCCCGAAGATTCCAAGAAGCGTATCAAGCAAATTAGTGCTTTTTTCTTCAGGCTCGCTGACAGGTTCTGGTTCTAGCTCTACAATATCTAAACCCCAATCATCGTCTAAAGAAATCAAATTACGGTTCTTTGTTGTTGTCTGAGGATCATGAATTGTACAGACTGTCTTAGGCTCTGTTCCTCTAATATAAAGCTCGTTATGGACTGATTCTTCTGGGCAATAGCTTTCGGCGATCAGCCCCGATTTAGTACATATTTTAAGATCAACAATTCCCTCTGGTCTTTGAAAATCAATTGCCTCTGTACCTTCAGTTATTTGACCCACATAAGAGCCCCATATACGCGCACAGTCCCAGCTACCATACCTGATACCATTGTAAACCATATCACTAGGTAGGTCCTCGCCAACCCAGATCGCTGTTACTAGATCAGGTGTATAGCCGACATACCATGCATCATAATAATTGTCTGTGGTCCCTGTTTTACCAGCTTGAGGCCGGCCGATATTAGCTTGTTTAGCTGTACCATCTGTTACGACACCCTCGAGCATATCGGTTAAGACATACGCTACTTTTTCATCTAAAGCAGTCCTTGGTTTAACATGGTTTTGTTCTATTACTTTGCCGTATGGATCTTCAATTCTAGTTATAAAATATGGCTCGCAATAGATGCCTTGGTTAGCAAAGGTGCCATAAGCTGCTGCCATTTGTACTAAAGATACACCTTTAGTTAGAGCACCAAGCGCAAGAGGAGCAAGACCTTTATCATTTTTCGCTCCAGAGGTCACTAGGCTTGATATTCCTACGTTTTGGATAGTGTTGACCACATTACTAATTCCTACTTGATCTAGTAGCTTAACTGCTACTACGTTAATCGACATCTCTAAGGCATATCTTAAAGTCATTGGTCCTTTGAAATCTAAATGATAATTGCGTACCGACCATAGCTCTCCAGAAGGCATCCGATACTCAACTGGTTCATCAACGAATATAGAAGAAGGAGTATAACCTTGAGAAAGGGCAGTTGCATAGATAAATGGCTTGAAAGCAGAACCTGGCTGCCTATAGGCCTGATAAGCACGATTAAGTTTATCCTGTCCCCTTCCCCCCACAACCGCTAATATTTCGCCTGTTGTAGGGTCAAGCGTAATCAACGCCCCTTGTGGCTGATTTAATCCATTTTTATCGACACCGCCGTCTGGAAGATTGCCTATGAGAGTGTCTTCTGCAATCCTCTGATAATTTAAGTCCAACGTAGTATAGACTTTCAATCCACCACCGTAAACTGTGTCTACGTCAAATTTACCAAGAAGATACTGAATCACCTGGTCGATAAAATATGAAGCAGTTTTTCTGTTGTCTTTTTTCTCTATTTTAAGCACAATAGGTTTAGTTATAGTCTCTTGGTAAACTTCCTCAGTAATATAGTTTTCTTCATACATCCTGCGCAATACTAAATCTCTACGCTTTTTCGCAGCTTCCATGTTATAACGGGGGGAAAATAATCCAGGGTTATTAGTCACACCTGCGATCATAGCCATTTCTTCTAAGCTTAGATTCCGCACTGACTTGCCAAAATACAAATACGAAGCTGCCTCTACACCATAAGTCCCATGACCGAACCAAATCTCATTAAGATAGGTTTCAAGAATCTCCGCCTTGGTGTAGCCCCTTTCGATCTGAATTGCCCAAATCGCTTCCTTAATCTTTCTAGTTAAACGCTTTTCCTGCGTCAAAAAAGCATTCTTTGCTAGCTGCTGAGTAATAGTGCTACCACCGTATGCAGTCAGATTGCCATATTTTATATTAAGAAAGGCAGATCTTAAGATAGCAACCGGATCAACGCCATGATGTCTTGGAAAATTTTTGTCTTCTATGGCAATAATCGCTTCTTGCATTTGCTGTGGTATCTCATCAATCGAAATCCAAATACGGTTTTCAGTATAAAGCCTTTGAATCAGATCACCGTTTCTGTCATAAACAGAAGTAGCAAGTTTTGGACTAAATTTAATATCTTCGAGTTGTGGAACAGTTTTAAGAACACTTGCAACTAAAGTTGCAGATATCCCCCCAACTATGCCAATAATCACTAAAAGAATAACCAATACTATCTTTAAGACTTTTCTATTTTTAGGCTTTTTTTGTTTGTTTTTAGCCATTATTTACACCTTCCTCAAAGGCTTCGTTCTATAGATTAAATTCGCAAGGCGAATCAGGAAATCCTTGTTATTTATCGATTACTAAGAAACAAATATCTATAAAGCCCTGACTTTCTTTGCTAATATTCAAAAATACTTCTCAATATATAGAGAGTAAATTTTCGCTTACAGGTTACTTCCCTTTAGAGTTATACCTAGACTAGTATAAGATTATTATCTTAGATTTGCAAACATTTACCCCCGAATCAAAAAGTCTGTAGTTTTGTCTTAGTTTAGCTTAACCTAAAGAAACCACCAAGTCTAATTTTAGCTTTAGTAACTTCTCTTTCTTAAATTAATAGCCAAAAAACGAATAAGCTACCTCTTGACTATTATTGTTAATTTCACTAAAATTAAAGTCAATAAAAGCAATGAGAGGAAGAGTAGTCTTTTTTAGACTTAAAGAGAGCTGATGGCTGGTGTAAATCAGTAGTCTACTTAGATGAAATACATCCTTGAGCTAAGCTGATGAAACAAAGTAGTCAGCTTCGGAAACCTGCCGTTATTCAGGACTAAGTGGCCTTTATGGCAATTAGGGTGGTACCACGGTCATTCACCGTCCCTTATGGGGCGGTTTTTTATTATCTTAAAGGAGGTATGCATTGTGCTAACTGCCAAAGAACAATTAGAACTTTTAGAAAGAGGAACAGCTCAAATCATTTCTAAAGATGAGCTTTTAAAAAAGCTAGAAAAATCTGTTGCATCGGGTACACCACTACGTGTAAAACTAGGTGTAGATCCTACAAGCTCAGATATCCATCTTGGACATACAGTGCCTTTGCAAAAACTAAGACAATTCCAAGATCTAGGACATACTGCAGTATTAATTATTGGTGACTACACAGCCATGATAGGAGATCCTTCAGGAAAGTCCAGTACTAGACCTAGACTAAGCCATGAGGAAGTTTTGGCTAATGCTAAAACCTATCAGGAACAAGTTTTTAAGATTTTAATTCCCGAGCAAACCGAAGTCCTTTTTAATGGCGATTGGTTTAGTAAAATGACTTTCGCTGATGTAGCTACCATGACCTCAAAGCTTACTGTTGCTAGAATGCTAGAACGAGACGATTTTGCCAAACGCTATTGTAATCATCAACCAATTAGTATATTAGAATTCATCTATCCCTTAATGCAAGCAACTGACTCTGTGGAGATAAAAGCCGATGTTGAACTTGGCGGTACCGACCAAATCTTTAATATTCTCCTTGGTCGTGACCTACAAAAAGACGCAGGCTTAGAATCCCAAGTAGTTATGTGTCTACCTCTTCTCGTTGGTCTTGATGGTGTCAATAAGATGAGTAAAAGTTTGGGAAACTATGTAGGCATTACAGACGAGCCAAACGATATGTATGGTAAAATAATGTCTTTAGCAGATGACCTGATGATTACTTACTTTGAGCTGGTAACCAACTTAGAAAAAGCCGAAATCGATGCCATTAAAAAAGGGTTAAATGACGGAACGCTTCATCCCAAAAAAGTCAAAAGTAAGCTCGGGCTACAGGTTGTGACTCAATATCATGGCCAAGACGCTGCACTTACAGCCCGCGATGAATTCGAAAACGTCTTTAAAGCTGGAGGCTTACCTGAAGATATACCTGAATTTACTATCAACGATGATAGAGTTTGGATCGTAAAACTGCTTGTTGATTTAGATTTAGTCAAGTCAAACTCTGATGGCAGACGGATGATTGAACAAGGCGCAGTCAAGTTGAATAACGAAAAGGTTGAAGACTGTAATTTGGAAGTAGAAATTACAGATGGTATGGTGCTACAAGTTGGTAAACGTAAATTTGCGAGGGTTAAAAAATGAGAAAAGACAATCCCTTTCTTGAAAATAGTCTCTCCAAAATGGCTCCTCTAGAGTTGCTAGAGAAGACTGAAGGTCTTGAAAGACCGTTAGAAAGAGCCATGTGGGCTTTAGAAACCCCGTTTCTTCTACCCCAAAGTTATATGGACAGTGAACCAGAAGGTCTCTTTGCCTCGATTTTGGCTGGCGAGCCTTTGATAGATATTCCTCACTGCGAAGCTCTTGTTTGGTTTTTCAAAGATGATTTCAAAAAAGCAAAGGCAATTCTTGAGGCTGCTCCTTCTGATCCTTACACATTATATAACCTCGTACTTTGTTTAGAAGCCTTAGGAGAGCGAGATCAGCCGATCAAGTTTTGGGAAAAAAAGCTTCAAGAAGATTTAGAATGGATAAATCGACTTGCTATCTACGAACACCTGAGAACTAACTATGCCCTCCACGAAATCGTGCTAGAAGATCTTAAAACAAGGTTTACAAGCGCAGAACCCGATGTGATGTTAAAGCTCCTTTCTCACTTAGCTCTCCATAAAGATTTTGAATTAGCTGATCAGTTGTGGATAAACGGCGCAATTCAATATGAAGAGCTTGAAGAATATGGCGTAGATCTATCTCTTGCACAAGGCAAATTAGGGCTGGCTATCTCTAGACTTAAAAACTTATCTAACCCCGGTGAAAAAGCGAATTATGTACAAGATTTCATTAAGGTTGTCGCCCTTAAATCAATCGAAGAAGCTGACTTTCCTGCTGCACTAGAGATGACTGAAACTCTTCTTGATGAGTTTTATGACGACTTAACTAATGAGGACAAACTTTTTTATTTAAGACTAAAATGTACATGCTCTTTTGAGGTCTTGAAAAATGAGATAGACGTCGACAAACTTAAAGAAGAAAGCAGACAAAACTTAAAACAAGCACTCCTTGAAATAAAAGCAGTACTTCAACGAGAAACCTCAGAGATTAAGGCCTTAGCTAAGACTCTAAAAAAAGCGGTAAATGGCTCTGAGGATGAATATCTATCTTTACTAGATGAGATGATAGGCTCTCTAAATTAAAGATAAGAAGAATATGTTTTATATAGCCTTTTGTAGTTTAGTCCCTCTAGTACATGGATTAGTAGCCTAACCGAGCCATCTTCAAGAATAATCACCTCAAAATTAAAAGGTAAAACTAATTGATTACCTGACTTTAATGTTTGATAACTCTTGGTGGCTAGTTTTTTGATTTGCACAACTAAATTATGCCAGAAACGAGCTCTTCTTAAGGGCTCGTTTTTTGTATTACAACAAAAAAAGGGGTGCTACACAACTAACTAATCGTTAATTGCAGAACAGCCCCTTTCAATAAATACTATTTATATACCAACTATTTTAGCAAATACGTTTTCTCTAAAGGTACTCATTTGTAACATTAAAAGCTGCTACACGAGTAGTGTAACAGCTTTGTCTGTTTAAGCTTCATTCATTTTAACAGGGACTTTTGGACTTAGCATCTTCGACAGTTTTACAGCTATAGGGTATAAAATCACAACAGCAACAGTATTAATAACTGCTGCAGGAAGCACTATTGTCGTAAAAAGTGCTTTAAACGGAG
>JAQVYS010000015.1 GCA_028708605.1 Bacillota bacterium | reverse complement strand
AAAGGCTTTTTTCGAGGTGTAATATTAGGGTCTAGTGTGGTCTTCTTAACATCGTTGCGAAATATTCTTGTTTATGGAGCTGGAGTAAAAAATGAGCTATTTCCTTTTATTTCTGTTGCTAGAAATATTAGTATTGGTGCCAGTATAACCCACGTAGAAATAATAATGTCCCTTACCTTAAACTTGATAGGCTTTACAGGAACCACCCTGTTTCTCTATGTCATCATCTTGACAGTCGCCCAAGTGTTTAATCTAAAATCCTACCGAAGTCTACTTATACCGCTTTTTTTTACCGTAATTTTTGTCGCTAATAAAATGCCCCTAAATATTGGTTTGATTGCTTGGTTTAGGCAACACTATTTAAGATACTTTACTTTAGTCTTCAGTTTCCTATTTCCCATTATCAGCCTAGTTAGAAGCTTCTTTTTGAAACCAAAACCTACTAAAAAATCTAAGTCTCGTATTTTAAAGAGGTGAGAAGATGTTTGCATGGTTAAAGCAAAAGTTAGGTCTCAAAAGATTATTTGCAAGTAGTGATCAAGATCCAACGATACCTCTGCCTACAAAATCATTAGACAAAAAAATCCTATATCTAAAAAGACAGTTCAGAGAAAGCCCCGATATTATTATTAGAGAGCTTAATATCGGGTTTAACGGAGAAATCAGAGCTATCTTGCTTTTTGTAGACGGATTAGTAGACAAAGAAGCGCTAGAGGTTCGAGTTATACAGCCTTTAATTCAGGAGGAATATTTTAAAAATATTATTGGTACGAACCTAAGCCCTTTAGAGGCCATCACCAATCACTTGATTCTTTCAACTGAACTGAAGATCGAAAACGAGTTATATAGAGCTGTTGAACGTGTTATGCAGGGAGAAACCGCACTACTTATCGATGGCTTTCAAGACACATTAGTCTTAGGACACAGGCGATTTGCAACACGCGCTATCGAAGAACCAGATACAGAAAGAACTACACAAGGCCCTAGATTGGGTTTCGTAGAAAATTTAAGAATCAACACCTCTCTTTTAAGGCGGATCATCGCTACTCCTAATTTAGCTTTAGAGATGACCTCAATTGGTGTTGTAACTAAAACAGATATCTGTATTGCTTATGTCAAAGGTATCGCACGCCCTGAGCTTTTGGATGAGGTAAAAAGACGTTTAAAATCCTCTAAAATCGATGGTTTACTCTCATCTGGGATTATTAGTGAATTAATAGGTGATTCGCCCCACTCCCCTTTTCCAACTATAGGAGTTAGTGAAAGACCCGATAAGGTAGCAAGCAAGATTTTAGAGGGAAGAATTGCCATTATAGTTAACGGAACACCGTTTGTGCTGACTGTCCCGCATCTATTTATTGAACACTTCCAAGTCCCCTCGGATTATTGTAGTCCGTGGATTATGCAAAGTTCCTTAAGGCTTCTTAGGTTTGTAGCGTTTCTCTTAAGCATCTTTACAGTTCCTTCTTATGTAGCGCTTACTTCATTTCATCATGAACTACTTCCCAATTACCTAGCCTATTCTTTTGCTGCAGCGAGAATGTCCACACCGTTTTCAGCTTTTGTTGAGGCTCTTATTTTGTCTTTATTTTTCGAAATCCTGAGAGAAGCTGGTATTCGTATGCCGGGGGCAGTTGGTGGTGCAGTAAACATTGTTGGCGCTTTAGTTATCGGTGACGCCGCGGTAAATGCAGGTCTTGTAGGCGCTCCTATGGTGATTTCTATCGCACTTACTGCAATTGCGAATTTTATAATTCCGTCCCTCTTTGAACCAGCAACCTTCTTAAGATATTTCTATCTCCTTTTAGTAGGATTATTGGGCTTTTATGGCCTTGTCTACGGGATCATTGTCACCTTACTTTATTTAACTTCTCTTTATTCTTTTGGGATTCCGTATCTCTCTCCGATTTCACCCCTTATTCCAAAAGAGATGGCAGACACCTTTGTACGTTTGCCAATATGGATGAGAGTTTTTCGACCGCGTCAATTTGCAGTAGACAAAAAGCGCGCTGACTTTCGGTTAACACACTTAAATAATGACCAAGGTGAGAACCATTGAAGCTGAAACTGACACTAATTTTGTTGATACTGATTGTCGTTTTTGGAACTGGATGTTGGAGTTCATATGAACTAGAGGATTTAGCTCTAGTTTCTGCCGTTGGTATCGACTATGAAGACAACAAATACTACTTAACAATTCAAATTATTAGACCGGAGAAAATCGCCCAAACTTCAAGTGAAAACGTTACTACTACAATCTATACATCTGGAGCCACAATATTTGATGCTATTCGAAATGCTTCAAGCTACTTGTCTCACAAACTCTATTGGGGTTATCTACAGATAGCGATTTTTAGTGAAGATTCTTTAGACAAAGGGTTAGCCGTCTTAACAGACTGTTTCATCAGAGACTTTGAGGTCCGCCCTATTATTTCGATAGCGGTCACCGAAAAAAAAGCTAGAGAGCTATTAAAAGCAAAAGTTGCCTTAGAGGATATTTCTGGAGAAGGCCTAAACGCACTCTTTGTCACAAAACAATCTCTTGGTAAATATGTCCATACTAGGTTTAAGGAGGTTACTGTCTCCTTAAGTAATGAAGGTAAGGACTTTGCTTGTACGTTACTTGGAACTAGAGACGTGGAAGACGAAACATTTATAGAAGTTAAGGGAACTTCACTCTTTAGACGCGAAACCTTCGTAGGGAATATTGACACCCTTACTTCGAGAGGTTTGCTTTGGCTAATGGGACAAATCGAAGGCGGCTTAATAGTTATCGAAAATTCTGAAGTTGAATCTGCAACTCTAGAAATTACCTCTGCTAGCACCAAAATCAAAACTAAGGTCGAAAACAGTAAGGTAAGCTATGAAGTAAACATTAAAGTCGTAAGCAATCTTGGTGAACAAACAGGTGCTATTGACCCAACTATACCAAAGCATTGGACCAACCTTACAACAGCTCAGGCGCACCATGTCCAAAAGGAAGCTGCTAAAGCTCTCGCGACTATCAGAGAATTGGGCTCAGATCCTGTAGGCTTTGGCAGACTGCTTAGAGCTTTTCATCCTAGCATTTGGTTTGAGATAAGAGATAATTGGTTAGAGTTTTATCAAACTGTACCAATCACCATCAATGTTAATAGCACATTAATGACCTCAGGGATGAATCTTGGAAGCGTCACTATCTACGGAAGTTTAGACTAAGCTAGGTTAAACTTACTTGCCACCTCATACAAAAGCTCTGTAAGAAAATCTATTACAAAAAGGAGGAACATCCTTCGGGATATCCCTCTTTTTTTAAGCCATTTTTAGCTCTTTTTTTAAGTTGTTAATGATCTCTTTTACAGGTAGGATCTCCTTGATGCGGTCTACGCAAGATCCTGCAAAAAACAAGGCCTTTTCTTCAGCTCCTGATCCAAAGCTTGAGGCTTCTAATAGTGCATCCATAATACAATAACGGTGTGAGCAGGCTTTAAGACAGTTGTTACATTTGGTAATCTTGACTTTATCTCCATTTATTTTATCTGTAAACCTGTTTCTTATAGCTCTTCCAGGAAGACCAACTGGGCTTGGTACCGAAATAACATCATCTTTTGTGGCTGTAATATAACTTTTTTTCATAGCATCTGAAGCATTTGATTCAACGCTTGCTGCAAAACGAGTGCCCATCTGCACTCCACTTGCTCCCAAATTTAAAATTTTAGCTATATCAAAACCATCGATGATTCCACCTGCTCCTATCACTGGAATTTCTACCTTTTTAACTACTTCAGGAAGAATATCGACTAATCTTCGATCTGTACCAAGATGCCCCCCTGCCTCAGTCCCTTCAACTATCACAGCCTTTGCTCCTAATCTTTCTGCCAAAATTGCAAGGCGAGCTGAGGAAACAACGGGTAAAATAGCAGTGTCTGTTTCCCTGCCCCAAGTAAATATCTCTCTAGAAAAACCAGCCCCAGAAATCACTAGATCAATGCTAGAGCTAATTGCTGTCTTTACTAACAAAGCAAAATCCTTAACTGCATATAGCACATTAACACCAATTATACCGTCTGTTAAGGAACGAGCTAGCTTAATCTCATCTGTTAATTCCTGAGGGTTAAGCCCTGTTCCAGCAATTACTCCGATAGCTCCTTCATTTGCAACTTGCGCAGCAAGTCTAGCCGTGGAGATCCTAACTGCCATACCACCTTGGATAATGGGTAATTTTGCTTTTAAATTTCCTATTTTGAGTTCTGGTATTTTCATAGCTTCACCATCTTTGGCACCTAAGTTTAGTACCTGCTATTATAGACTACTATAAGTCTATCACCTTTACTACTCTAACACAACTCCGATTTTAATTGGTCTATAGATGGTAGTTTATTCAAAAAAAACCAGTTTAAAATTGACCCCAAGAGCCAGATTTCAGTCTAACTTTTGAGGCCAATTCGTTTTTAGTTGATCTTTTATCTCTTAAAATTCTAGAACAAACTCTTCACTTGCTTCTGAAAGATTACCAGCAAAATCATAGGTATAAAGAACATAGCTATACATTCTACCTGTTTGGAGGCCTTCCTCTTTGTAAGCATTTAAAAAACCAGAGGCATTTTTTCTTGGTACTTGCGTCTTACCAATCTCTTTACCGTCCCTGTAGATAATATAGCCAGCTACCCCAACATTGTCTTCACCATTGTCCCACAACAAAAAACAAGAACCATCAGGCATCTCAAGTGTCCGCAAACTAGAAGGGGGCGTTGGTGACTGAGTATCGGTTTTTCCGGTCTTTACGTATAGTAAGTAGGTTTCGTGAAAACCTTGATCAATAATATTTGGACTGTAGTAGTGAGGATAGGCAAATGTGATAAAACCGTCAACATAACTCTTCACTAGCTCTAATTGCTGAATAAATCTATTTATAGGAGCTGAGGTCCAGTCTCTATAGTCAAAGTTCTCAGCATTCGAAAAGAGTTGCAGTCCAGGCTTTGTATCTACTGCCTTTCTAAACTCTAAAAACCAACCAGCAAAGTTATCTATTGTCGTACCTCCTGCGCCAACACAGTCCATTGGCGAGAAGATATCCCCGTCTCTAAAGCGCACCTTTTTAAATAACTCTGTCCAAAATTTCCCGTAGCTTTCTTTAGGAGCAAGCATAGAGTTCATGTAAGGACTCCATATAAAAAAGAGATCTGGGTTTAGTTCGGTTAAAAAATCTAACTGCTTGTTAAACGCTGTAGAAAGCACCTCCACAGAGTTTTTCTGCCTAACCATTAAATTGTCTATCTCAAAAACAAAATACCAACCACAAATAGTGTCAGTAAATCTCTCATAGTATAGGTTATATATCTCTTCTGCTAGCATATTGCCAAGCTCAACTCTCTCGTAGAGCCACTTAGGATCACGCACACCCTTTTGCCACCAAAGATCATCCATGTTTAAACCTATAACAACCTTCATATCTGCTCTTTTTGCAGCTCTTAATGTGTTTTCAAGTAAGTCTATGCCTTGGGCGTATTCTATCCAGTCTGGAATCTGCGTTGGATAGATTGTCTTTAGGCCGCTATTTCCAAAGCCAAATCCAGTAGGTGCAACAATAATAAATTCCATACCTACTTCCCGTAAATACTCTAACTCTCTATCCCACATTTCATCTGACCAATGCAAAGTTAACCATTCTTGTATAAATGTCCCTTTAACTATAGGCCAAGTTGGTTCTGCAAAAACCACTACCGAAAAAATTAAAAGAGCAGAAAAAATCACAACTAAAATATATCTTCTCACAGGCACCCCTCCCTTAAGAAAATTAGAACTTCAACAGTAAATTCCTGCATCTTTATCCTTCTATCATATAAAGAACTCACAATTTTGTAACAAGTGAAAAATTCCTAGACAAGGATTTTTTACTTTTTTGCCAAATCTATCAACTGAGACCTCTAGTAGAGAAAATGGAGGGTACGTTATGGCTATACGATTTTACCAAATGGTCTATGTAATTTTTGTGTATCTTCTCTCTTCTATCCCTTTTAGTTTGCTTGTTGCCAAAAGCCTCAGCGGCACAGATATTAGGGAATACGGCGACAAAAATCCCGGTGCATATAATGCTTGGCGCTACGGAAGTAAAGCAGCCGGAGTTTTCGGTTTTAGTCTAGACTTTTTAAAAGGTGGCCTTGCTGTATTCGCTGCAAAAAAGATATGGCCAGACTCAGAACTAATACTTTTACTTACAGCATTATCGGCTGTAAGCGGGCATGCTTGGTCTTTCTATTTACATTTTAACGGTGGAAAAGCACTTGCTGTGACAGCAGGGGTGTTTCTGTTCCTCTTTAAAGGATTTGTGGCCCTTGTCTGGTTTTTATTGTTTGGTTTTTTGAGAGTTCTAGGTGTTCCTACCCCGAAAAGTGTAGTAATAACCCTTTTTACTGCGAATATCCAAACTTTTGTGTCATACAGATCGTGGTATCTGCGCTCAGCTGTTTTTCTCGTATCCTTGATTGTAACCTATAAGCACAAAAAAGCCCTTTTTTCTAATCAAAAAGAGGCTTATTTAGATACTTAACATTGCAAAATGTAACAAAAACTAAAGCCTATTTTCCCCTTTTGGCATATTGTATACCATGTATAAGTTTAAGGGGATGTTGGCTATGTTTAACAAAGTAAAACCAAGGTCGATCGCCTATTTAAGAGGCGGTCCTTTAAGACCTCAAATAAATGGAACCGTATGGTTTTTAGATGCCCCGGAGGGTGGAGCTTATCTTGTAGCTGATATTAAAGGTCTGCCTCCCTATAGCCCGAAAACCGCTGTAAGGCCTCCAATTGGACCGTTTGGTTTTCATATCCATGAAGGATCTTGCTGCAAAGTCGGTGACAGTGATCAACCCTTTATGGCAGCAGGAGGACACTACAACCCTGATAACCAGGCTCACGGAAACCATGCAGGAGATCTACCTAATCTATTTGCTATGGATGGTAGAGCTACTATGGTCTTTTACACCAATCGGTTTAGCCCGATTGACGTAGTTGGAAGGACAGTTATTATTCATCAAAACCCAGATGACGGTGCCTCGCAACCAGATGGAAGGGCTGGACTCAGGCTCGCCTGTGGGGAAGTCATGGAAGCAATCGAATAATACCCGCGTCCTCTCACACCACCGTGTGTACCGTTCAGTACACGGTGGTTCAATTGATGATAAGATCTGCCTATGTCTTATCACCACTAAACATTCTTAGTTTCTATCGTCGGTTTCCAACCTATTGTCAACCAAGTAACCTCTGTCGAGCAACTGTTATCTTTTTATACTTCAAGTAAGTAATGTCTGTCAGACCAGAGGTTTGCCATCCGACTTCCTTCAGATTTCATCTCACGGTGAACACCCTTGTCATTGGCTATGTGTTTCCCACTATCAGGACACACTTCGGTCTTGCACCGATTAGATTACGCCCATACCGAGCGAACAAAAAGGGGGGAGAGTTTCGTCAACTCTCCCCTTTTACTTTATCTTAGTATCTAAATACCGAAAACTCAGTGATCTCTACAGTTGTAAAGCTATTTAGAATGCCTACTCCACCATCAAAGAATGCACTAGGATCTTCGTCAACGAGATCGATAAGTTTAGTATAGTCTTTTTCGCCTTGATTTCTGATATAAATAACGATGTGTTCATCTTTTAAGAATGCAACAAATTCGTTATCGGCTCCAGAATCCATAGAAGGACCAACGAAAAGACTTTCTGTTAACTGATCATAAGCATCCCATGAACCATTAAAACGTGCAAAGAAACACTCATCGATTGGATGAATAGCAACACTTAAACCATAACCGTTAAAGCCCGGTTCAATACCCCTTAACATAAAACGTAGGTAATTCCATTGCCCATCTGCCTCAGCGTTAAATTTACTTCTAAACACAAAGTTCTCAAAGCTATCATCTAAGTATATCTGAGATTCATTTCCTTGTCCTCCTGGACAAAACATTGCGGTTTCAGTGACTTCCCATATTTCAGGACCAGTAGTAAGAAAGTCATATACATCATAGGGAGCACCGTAGTAAAGTTTGTTAGAAAATGTCATTGTATCAGAGATTGGAATTTCTTCTTCTAGTTCAAGCCATTTTACACAAGCTGTTTTCTCGGTGTCGTAAGTTAATTCCACCCTACCACTCTCTGAAGCTGTAAATACTTTGTCTCCTATTGTAATCGTGGCAAATGGAGCTCCACTACCGTCAGGAAGGACAACTCTTGCTGCCAGGCTAGCTGCTCCTACACTACAGGTTGCCATAACCAAAACCAGAGATACAACCAAAAACAATGAGCCTTTTCTCATCCCCTACACCTCTTCTTAAATAATTATAGAAATAATCTGTTCTTTAATTAATTTATTCCCCTTTTAACAAGTTTTTCCTCTTATATACCCGAAAATGGAAGTATTTTCAATTAACGTTTGAGCTTCTATTTTTCTATAGTCTACATACTAATATTCATCGATTTTAGAAAGCGACTATACTCTTTTTTCCTTCTTGCCATTTCAGAATTCATCTCATCGGCAGCGTCTAAGATCTCTTCTCTAGGATCAGCATTTTGGGTCACACACTTCTGCAAAGCTAGAGTAACAAAACGATATTGTACAAGGGCATTTACCGCATATGGAACAGGAAAGCTATCATCGATCTGGTTATAGTAAACATTTTTGACTTCATCAGGTAGATCCAGGTTAGTCATAGCTTTTTTATTTGCCGGAATCCAGATCCAACCGTTTGAGGTGCTCATAATTCCATTTGCGATTCGCTCTAGGACATCAGCTGATAAAAACCATTTAAGAAACTGCCAAGCCTCATCCTTTTTACTAGAAAACGCTGAGATTCCAAGTAGAGTACTCCCTGCAAAAGATCCATGGACCACCTGGTCACCTTTTCTAGTTCCAGGAATTAAGCCAACCGTCCATTTGCCTTGAAGTGCAGGAGCGACTTGACTCATAGTGCCATAAACCCATAAACCATCTGCATAGCAAAGCTGCTCTCCTCTAATAAAAGGCTCTGTTCCAACTAAAGTTTTAGGGAGATTATGGACTGTAAACAGTTCAACAAAATCACTAAAGCCTTTAACAGACTCTTCTTGATCTAAAGCACTACTAAAACCGTCATCACCAAAGAATTGACCACCATTTTGAGTAATAAGTGTGTATGCACCCCACATATTGTCAAAGTTTGTGTAAGCTAAGGTCATGCCATTTGCTAAAACTTTAGGTTGCCAATCTCTAATCTCATCCCAAGTCTCTGGGACCTGCATGCCAAGTTCCGTTAAAAGATCAGTTCGATATACGCCAATATAACCACTTACATCGATTGGTAGTGCAAAACGACTAGCCTTAAATGAAAACGGTCCCATAACAGAAGCAAAAATCTCTTTTTCAAGCTCAGCATATTCTTCAGGTTTAAACGCAGCTAGGTCAATTAAACCTCCTCTTAACGCAAAGTCAGCTATCTCGGAGCCAAGGCTAAAAATATCTGGGGTATCTCGGCTCGCAAGAGACAAAAGACTTTTTTGATAATAATCTCCCCAAGCGATTGGTACAATAGATACCTCAATACCGGTTTGTGGTGTAAACTCAGTATCGATAATCCCATCTGCCACTTTAGCCATTTCGTTACTCCAGCCAACCATCCAAAATTCGATTTCCGTTGCTAAACCTATCGCACTAACAAGCATTACTAAAACCCCAACTATTATTGCTTTTTTCACTGAACGGACCCTCCTTCTAATAATTCAAGCACGACTTTTACCAAGCACGAATGTTATATCAAAATTTAATTGAAGGAAGAATGTATATCTGTGTTATGCAATTTATTAAACCCTTTTACCTAAAAAGTTCCAGTAAGAAATAAAATTTCCGAAAGGCTGCATAACAAAGTGTTACACAGCCTTAAGTTTTATCTACATATCGACAAGGAAACGAGCAAACTCTCTCCTCTTTCTTTCCAACTCAGAACTAGAATCCTTTGCGGCTTTTTCCAATGCAGTTTTTGGATCCATACCCTGCAATACTACTTGGTTATAAGCAAAGTCAATATAGCGGTAAGTTGAATATCCTCCAGGAATAGAGGTCATGCTTCTACCAACGGCTACTACCTCGGTAATAATATCGCGATCTTCTTCATAGAACATGGCACTTTCAAAACTTGATTTTGTTCCAAATGCGAGAACCCAGCGATCTGGCCCGTCATAGAAGCCTTTTTGAATGCGAGCTAAAGTCTCATCTGATGTATACCATTTTAGAAACTCCCAAGCAGCATCTTTTTTAGCTTGGCTTTGGTTGTATTTTGGAATTACATACGCAAATGATGATGTTGGAATTGCATGGTTAATAGTACCGTCTGCTTGGAGAGTACCTGGAGTGTGTGCTGTATTCCATTTGCCTTTAACTTGTGGAGCAAGATTATCAATCAAACCATAGATATAGTGAAGGTGTACCATATAAGGGGATTCACCTGTAGTAAAAACTTGATAGTCTGGCAGTTCCAAAGGCATACCGTGTTTAGTATAAAGATCCGTATAGGTTGTAAAGGCATCTACAACAGCAGGATTGTCTAAGTTAGATTGCAGACCGTCTGGTGTAAAAATGTCTTCTCCTTTTTGGAAGGTAAAGTTCATTAATGTGCGTGGATGTCCTCCACCATTAAAATAGTAAAACTCCATCTCGCGTGCCTTAAGCTTAGCTGAGATATTTGGCGTTTCATCCCAGGTTAGTGCTGGCTCTAGTCCAAGCTCCTGGAAAATATCGGTGCGATAATAAGTCTGAGTCCAGCTAGACTCGCCAGGAAGTGCGTAAACCTTGTCATTATAGATAAATTGACCACTAAAACCAGGATAGAAGCGACCAAGAACATCCTTATGATCAGCAAATTGATTCATAGTCTCTAATGCTCCGCGCATACCAAGCTCGATGACCTGATAGCCCTCTAGAGAACAGATATCTGGAGCAGTGCCACCTAAAATTTCAAGTATTAGCTTAGTCATAACTTCAGGAGTGGCTGGCATCGGGACATACTCAACTTCTATACCTGTTCTAGGAATGAAATCCTCTTCAATCAGTCTAGCTACTACCTCTCCCATATGCCCACCGTAAGTCATCCAAACTGTAATCTTTTCCGCACTAAAAGCCAAGCTAGAGCACAACACTAAAACTATAAGTCCCAATCCTAAACTTTTTCTAAGTTTCATTTTTATATTTCCCCCCAAGAAAAATAACAGTGATAAGTCCAGTTGATTAGTGTAAGAAAAACCACCTCATTTCTAACAATCTCCTAACGATCGCTTTATTTGTTATAAGGCCGTAAACCTAAGCTTTAGTCTGATAAAACTTTTTATATCCTTTGAACTATTTCCTGAGAAGTATTTATAATCGCTCAATCATAATGTTACCTCATATTTTCTTCTTGTAATAAACAAAAACAATGAAATAATATGCAAATAGTCTTTACTTACTCTCAGGCGCTTTGATCACAGCTCTCTAAAGCAGATATCATCAATTAAAAATGTAGCTGTTTTATCAAGTTCTGGAACAACAGTAACTTTTACTCTATGCAAATCTTGCCATGGATGATAGTCATTTCCAGAAAAGAAAAGATAAAGCGGTATCGCATAAGTTTCGAAAAAAACCGGTTCTTTGACATACTGATTTAAAATTTCTAGTTTATAAGGTTTACTAGAGCTAGCCTTAGGTAGCTCCTTGATATCCCTCAAACTACATCTATGACTACCTCCCTTCTTTGTTTCAATCTCAATATAAACGTCACTTAGATCCAGGTCTTTGACATTTGCCAAAGAAAACGCTAAAGAGCTTTTAGAATTAAGTCCTACATCCTTACTAAAAGAGTCAGGTAGAACTAGTTCTAAATAAGTCTCCTCTGTCGCCTCGACAAATAAAGCTTGGTTTTGTCCAAGATCCTTGATATACCAATCCTTGGGACTTTCAATTTTTAGCTTTGCGTTTTCGTAGATAAAGCTATTTAAGCTATAACCAGAATCAAAGTTAGTTATAAGGACATCTCCTGCAATTTGGGTGCGCATAGTGGTTTTTAGGTCTGGATAGAGCTTCTCAATATCGTTATTTTTGAAAAAAGTAGAAAGATTTGTGTTATCGAAAGAGAGGAGCATTGCAGCTGTAACTACCGCTTTTAAGACCTGCTTTTGGTTCTTTGCCTCTAAGACAGAGTCTCTCTTAAAAAGCAGAAAACCTGGAAAATTCATTCCTGGGATATTCTTTAGAAAGTAACTGTGGTTTGCATCTTGTAAATATATCTGAGACTTTAACAGTGTCTCTTTGGAATCATACACAACCTTATTATAGATTGGATCGTTATCTAGGTTTGCGTAAGGATCCTGTCCTCCTGATACTGCAATGTAGTTCAGGTTTCTAAGGTGACTTTCAAAACTTTGGTCTAAAGGCGCAATTGCAAGCAGAGTCTTTACAGAAATATCATCTGTTATAGGAAATTTTCCTGTAGGAGGGTAAACTTTTTCTTGCAGAATATAACAAGCACTGCTTGTGGCATTTATTGCATCTCCAAAGCTTAGAAATGCAACATTTCCAAGATCAAGTTGCGCGTTTCCGAAAGAGTTAGCAAGATTGTGTAGGTATTTTATTATCAAAAGCCCTCTTAACCAATCTATATCGTTAGTCTCGACAAGCCTTTGTTCAAGATAAAGTGGTGAGATAATAGTAGCATAGCCTTTAGAAGCAAGATGCTCTGCTAAATAAGCAAAATCTTTGTCTCTATAAAAGAAGCTATTTAAGTTAATAAAAACAACAGGATAGCGCCCGTCTCCTCCTTCTGGAAGGTAGACCTTACCTAGAGGTTTAATTGGATTTATCATAGGATCTATCTCTTGTAGATCTAAATCATCTACCTTCAAAGAGCCAGCTACGTCACCATTAATCGTGAATTCGCTAAATGAATACGAACCTTTTTCTGTGAGTTCTTTATATTCTTTTGCTACACTCTCTGGCATAGATACGGTGATTACATTATTAGCTTTTACAGGATAGACTAAAAAGGCTATCCAAGCAACCAGCCCTACTAAACACAAAACAGAGCAAGCAAGACAAACGAATCTTAGATTTTTGCCTTTTCTGTATCGCTCAAAGAAATAATAGATCAATGACCAAAGTATAAGAATAGGAAATGCAACCAAAATGTCTTCAACGTAAAGGCCTCTTTTAAAAAAGACAAGCCCAGAGATAACCGTTAATAAAAGTGCTATTAATCCCGAAGTAAGTAAAAGAGGTGTTTTTCGAAAAAGTCCTAAAACAATCGAGATAATAAACCAAAGGCTAATAAACCAAAGAGTAGTGTTTTTTACAAATGACCACCCTAAAGATTCAGGTGACAGGAGCCCTAGTGCTAGTACAATTACCACAAAGCTGCCAAAAAGAGCTGCTGCTGCGAACAGCACTTGGACCTGTAAGTCTAAATTAAACGGCAGATAGGTTGTTTTTTTTCTTTTGTAATACACCCTTTTCCCTCCAAGTTTACTTATTTACAAAGCCCACTTCATTTAATGCATCAATTGCTGCTTTAGCATAAAGCCTGTGACCTAAAGCTGTTGGATGAACACCATCGTTTAAATTAGAGCTCTTAAGGCTTACAAGTAGATTCTCCAAAAGCTCTCCTTTTTTTATTATATATTCAAAATACCTTTCTACGTCAATTAAGGTAGATTCAGTTTCTAAAGCACACTGTTTAATGATTTTGTTATAGAGCTTAATTAACTGGTTTGCTCCTCTATAGTCTTTGTAAAGCTCTTTTTTGTGTCTACTATAGTAGTAATGATTATCATCGCCTTCTAGAATTGGATGAATTGTCATAATAAGAGTCTTTGCGCCTTGGACTTTACACCTTTTAATAATCTCAGTTAGGTTACTTTTGAAAGTTTCAGGAGAGACTTGATGAGAGTTTTCTTCTATAAGAAAATGGTCATTCATCCCAAATTCAATAATTACTAGATCAGGTTTTAGATCTAAAACGTCCTCCTTAAACCTTAACAGAGCTTGACTTGTGTTGTTTCCTGGGACCCCGCGGTTAAAAACATTAAAGCCTGTCTCTTTTTGAATTAGAAAAGTAAAGTTTTCCTCCTCACTTACATAGACACCTTTAGTTATACTATCTCCAAATACAACAACCTTCACTTCTGAGTCACTTCCTACTAATCTCTGTGTATTTTTTCATTCATAGACTTAATTCCCCAAAACCTAATCTTCTTCCTTCAAAAAAAGCTTGTAACCAACAAGGCTGCTAGCAAGCTAGCAGCCTTGAAACTTTACTTTTATAGATTATCAATAAATCTTGCAAACTCTCTAAGCTTTTTTTGGATCTCCATAGTAGATTCCTTTGCAGCGTCTCTAATTGCTACTTCTGGGTCTTCTCCTTGGAGAATAACTCTGTTAAAAGCAAAATCAATGTACCGATCTGCGATATAACCACCGATAACCGCTCTTTGCACGCCACTATTTTCTAAGCCTCTGGTAGCTACCTCTAAATGTCCTTCTGGAAAGAGAGCATTATCTAGAGTATCCTTTGACGCAAAGAACAAACGCCATTTTTCTGAAGATTGGTTTGCCAAGAGCATAAATCTACCTGTGGTCTCACTTGAGGTTAACCATTTTAATAATTTAAAGGCTGCATCTTTATTTTTGATAGAAGCTGGCATCGCCCAGGCAAGGCAGGTACTTGCATTTGTATGATCTATCTTACCTGATCTTTTCGGTGTGCCTGGAAGCTCTTTAATAGACCATTTGCCCACAAGGTTAGGAGCTATTCTCTCAAAGACCGAATAGCGGTAGCTTTGAGCAAAAAGCAGAGGCGTTTCCCCACTGATAAAAGTAGTTTCAATTGGATCTTCTAGACGCATTTTGCTATCAGTATATAAAGCACAGTACTCTGAAAAAGCTGCTATTGCCTCTTTTGAATCTAAGTTTGACCCGTCTCCAGCTAGATTATAGAGATCAGAGTCTCTTTGAAATAGAAACGGTAAAAGTCTATTTGTGTTTACGGTGATAGCATCGCCAACAAAGTTATAATACATACCCATATCTCTTGCTAGAAGCTTAATAGAAAGATCTCTTACATCATCCCAAGTCTCTGGCGCATCTAACCCATGCTCATTAAAGATATCTTCGCGGTAATAGGTCATTAGCCAATTGTTTTCGCCTGGTAGACCAAAGAGTGCGTTTCTGTAAGAGAGCTGCGTTAAATACTGGGGATAGACTTGATCAATAGCACTGTTAATGTCTGGAATCTCCATCAGATTATAAAGAGCTCCCCTAACCCCTAGCTCCACAACCTGATTAGAATATAGTTCTACTATATCTGGGGCATCTCCGCCGATATGTGCCATGATTAGTTTACTATTAATATCCTGAATTGGTACAGTTAATACTTCGACTTCTATTCCTGTTTGAGGTGTGAATTCTTCGTTGATTAAATCTCTTAAGATTGCTCCAAGGACACCCTCGTACCATGTCCAAAGAACAATCTTTTCGGCATAAATGCTGAAGCTTAAAATTAACATGATAAGTAAGATTGGCAAAATCCTTTTCATAATTACTCCCCCTAAATTTCTTCTTTTGACTATTTACCGTCTAGCCTGCCAATTTCCTTTTTTTAGCCGAGTATTATGTTTGATGCAAACTAAATCTACTATGCCAATAATGGAATTATTTGGTATACTTAAAGAAAAGGTCTATGTAGAGGTGATTTATGTGCCTAAACCAACATTTCTTAACCTCAACGAAAAGAAACGCCAAAAGTTCATTGATGTAGCTCTCCAAGAGTTTGCTGATTATGAGTACAGGGCTGCCTCCCTAAACAGAATAGTTGCAGGGGCTGATATTGCAAAGGGAAGTATTTATCAGTATTTTGAAAATAAAAGAGACCTCTATGAATATCTGGTCTTGTATGCCGCTAAAGAAAAATATCTTTTTATTGCCTTGCACCTCTCAGAAGATGCAACATTGCTTAAGACTGTTCTTACCGAGCTTTTTACCTTAGGAAGAGTCTTTGACTTTCAAAAACCTATTCATGGCAAACTTCTTGTAAATACTGCCAGTGAAGTAGAAAATGATGAACTAGATAACTTTCTCTTAAGTGTCAAAAAGCAAAGTGACAGTTTCTACGTTGAGTTTTGTAAAAACGCTGTTTTACATAATTTAATCAAAAGAGATACTGATATCGAAGCCGCAGGCTACTTAATTAATCGTTTCGATACGATGATCGGCGAATATTTCGAAAAGCAGTCTGGAAGACCTTATCTAGAACTAGTATTAGATAAGGAACTTCCCAATGAGCATAAACTTGCAAAGATAAAGCCAGCAATCGATTATTTTGTCAACATTTTACTTGCAGCCTTTTCAAGATAAATTTAACACGAAAAAAGAGAGCACTTAGTGTTAAGAACTATGAGCTCTCCTTTTTTATTATTGATTAGTTTCTTCTATTTTTGCTTTTTTTGTGAGAATTTCATGGATTGACTCATAAGAAAACTTAGGATTTCGGTCGTAATCTAAAAGACCGTTAACCTCCTGCTCTACATCATAGAGCTGAGTATAACAAAAACCAGAGACCCTTGGGCATTCTAAGAGAGTGGTAGTTAATCCATCTAACCTTTCCATAAATTCCGCTTCCGACTTGGGCCTATCTCCGTACCCCCAGTTGTTTTCATCTGATTTACTCCACCAAATTCCGCCGTATTCGCTTACAATATATGGCTGGCCTTCGTATTTTTCAAATTCCGGGTAGTTAACTGGTAATTCCTTTTTATGAAAGCGTTTTTTATAGGATTCAATATCCTGAATATAGTCATGGGTATCATAGATATCAGTTATTACGTGGACATAACCACTTGTATCAATTACTGGGCGACTACCATCAAGATCATAGGTTATAGTATATAGCGCTTTAAGCAGTTCTCTGTCTTGACCGTCGTATGTCTCGTTTAATGGGCACCAAGTGATAATTGAAGGGTGATTTCGGTCTCTTTTAACCGTTTCTATCCACTGGCCTAAGATGTTCTTCCATGCCCTCTCATCAAGATTTAACCCCCAACTACCAAATTCAGCCCATGTTAGATAGCCTAGCTTATCTGCATAATAAAGGTATCTTGGTTCAAAAACCTTTTGATGCATTCTTGCTCCAGTAAAACCAAGCTTTAGCGAAAGCTCTATATCTTTTTTTAGCAAAGCTTCGTCTTTGGCAGTATAGATTCCATCTCTGTAGTAGCCTTGGTCTAAGACTAATCTCTGAAAGATTGGTCTATTGTTTAGGAAGACCTTGCCATCACCAATTTCGAGAGCTCTAAGACCAAAATAGGTCTGGAGACAATCTACCGAGCCTTCAGAGTCTGTGTAGTAAAGATCCAGATCATAGAGGTGCCCCTGACCAATATCCCAAGGTACCTTTCTATTAAGAGGTATGGTAAAAAGAAATTTTCCCCAAGAAAACTCAACCTTGCCCTCTCCTACAACCTCACTGCCAAGTCTCACTTGAGCTGCAAGGTTTCCTCTAGACCTTGAAACAGGAGCCTTCTTATTAATAAGTCCAGAGATTGTCACTTGGCAGTTATTAAAGTCTGGCTGTATGTGGAGATCATCGATAAAGCCATCCTTTACGAACTCCAAATAGACTGTCTGCCAGATTCCTGTGGTGCGGGTATAGTCGCAACCTGAAGAGTATAAGTGACTTGCTTGCTTACCTCTAGGTTGAAGGCCAAGCCTGTTATTATCTTTTACTCCTAAAACTAAGAGGTTTTCACCATCTTTTAAGAAGCCTGTGATATCGATTCTAAATGGGGTATAGCCTCCTCTATGTTCTCCAGAAAAATTACCATTTAGATAGACTGATGCAACATAATCTACTGCTCCAAAATGAAGTAGAATCCGATGGTTTTCAAATTTTCTTGGAATAGTAAAGGTCCTTTTATACCAAACACTATTCATAAAACCTGTATAACCGATACCAGAAAGCTTACTTTCAGGGGCAAACGGCACATTGATTTTTAAGTCAAATCCTTTACCTAAGAAAGCCTCTTCCTCATAACCACTTTCACCAAAATCAAATCTAAAACCCCAGATACCGTTAAGATTTTGCCAGTCTTTACGTAATAGGTCTGGGCGTGGGTGTTCCGGCCTTGGTATCACCTACATCACTCCTTAGTTTAGTAGAAGACTTATGTTAATCTCATAAACCTTGTTTCAAACCTGCCTTTGGAAAACGGTAGGTCTTGTTATAGATGCTATTTGCAACAGATTCTTTTTAATTTCGCAACTAGAAACGTTTAAGACCGATATCTACTCTTATTACTTTTCCTAGTTTATTCTCTAAACCACACACCTTGCCAACAGTTGCTAGCCCTTTTTTAATTTTCCTCTTTAGCTTTTTCATCTCAGCCATGTATGCTATACTATGATTGCATTTTATTTATCTAGGAGGAAAAAGCATGTACAAAAAGAGTTTTCTTACTTTATTTCTCATTTTAGTATTTGCGTCATCACTTGTAAATGCTGCCATTGTAGAGATATGGCAAGCATCTAGTAATGAGCAAATCGCAATTATGAACAGCTTTATTGAAGAAAAATTCACACCTCAAACAGGGATTAAAATCAACATAAGCGCCATGCCTGGCGGATCTGATCAATGGAACAAAGTACTCTTAGCTATGGCAAGTAATGACACGCCAGACCTAGCGGTTATTGGATCTGAATGGCCTTTGGAGTTTGGCATTCGCGGTGGACTAGTCGATATGCGTGAGATGTTCCAAGAAGAGTATGATAAGATCTTCAACACTGCCTTTCCAGGACTAAACGAATCGTTAGATTATTACGGTACTGGTTTTGGATTAAACGCAAGCTTTGGGCAAACCCTCACCTTTTATCGTACTGACATTTTTGCCGAAAACGGCTGGGAAGTACCTGCAACTTGGGACGAGGTTAGAACTCTTCTTCCTAAAATGCAAGCAAACGGTATGAATGTAGGCTCCTCATCATGGTATCTAACTCCGGACTGGTTCGGCGCTTACATCTTTATGTGGCAGCATGGAATCCGTGAAGTAAACGCTGACCGCACCAAAACTACTTGGGACTCCCCAGAGGCAATTAACGCCTTTACTGAGTTTACTGAACTGTTTACAAAGCACGGCATCCCCACAGAAAGCGTGCCTTTTATTGAAGCTATGAGTCGCGGCGATTACCCATTTTTGGTAGGTATTAGCTGGGGCTACTCCGACATCACTCTTGGCGCACCAAATCTCAAAGGCAAATGGGATTTGTGCTTAATTCCTGGTACAAAACGCGAAGACGGTACAATTAACCATGCTGCTTATGTTGGCGGAAACCCTTATGTAATGTTTAAAAACTCCCAAAACAAAGAAGAGGCTTTTGAGTTTTTAAAATGGTGGTTAAGTGCTGGTATTCAAAGAGAGTTTGCAGATATGATGTGGAACCAACTGCATATTATCCGCCAGCCAGCAAATATGGAAGCATATAACACCTTATCATTTTTACCTGAATCCCATCGCCAGATCCTTAACACTCAGGCTGAAGCCTCTCGAGCTCCTTTGTTTGCTTTAGGCCTTATCATCAGCCAGAGAAACATTATGAATGCAGCTAGAGCTGTTGTCATAACTGGTGCAGACCCTGCAGAAGAGATGAGAAAAGCAGCTAATATTTCAAATGACGAGATGGCCAGAAAACAGAGAGAGTATGCTCGCTTTATTAACACCTTAACTTCAAAATAAAAAACATAACGGAGACAGTTTTCTTGTCTCCGTTTTTTTGTTTTTTAGAAAGACTAGTAGTAATAGATTTAAAAATGCTCAGACTCTTTTTTGCTTTTTGACCCATACACTAATCTCTAATGCAAGGCTACAAACGCTAAACAGAAGAATTAAAACTAAAAGTCAGACAAATGCTTTTATCTTCACTACAACTTCTCTTGCTATCTAAAATAGCCTACTACTATTAATTCTGTCAAGACTCTGCTACAGAATAGACTTGCAACTCTTTGTAAAAAAACTGCCGCGTTTTTTTAAGCGACAGTTTTCTTTTTACTAATCCTTATACTTATAATCGATATACTGGTCAGATATTCTGTTTTGCAAGCAGGTTTTTCTCCTTCTCTCTTCAGGATAAACACGTTCTAAGAGCTCTTCTAACTCCTCAAGTGAATTTAGTTCGAGAAGGTATTTTTCAAAGTAATGATCTTTGTTTTTTGCCATCATACCAACCCTCCACTTTTAAGATGCCCAAACACTACTGGTGCTAAAAGTAGGAGACTGGAAATGGAAAAATCAAGATTAACTAGGCTTATTTTCTCCAGGTGCTTCTTTTTTATCTAGCGGTTCTTTAGTTTCTTTAACCAAAACTATTTCTTTCTGATTTAGTTTATGATACTTCTTTATTGCATAAAACATAAAACTCGTTACTAAAATCAAAATTCCTGTGAAGGTAAAGATCACAGGCCAGATATAATCTGAGATTGAAAACTCCGCTATTTGTAGCTCCCAAATGTCACCCGATTTTTCAAGGCTAAGCGCAGGAACTTTTGTAAACAAAAATACACCAAAGAAAATCGAACTAAACCCCGAAATTATACCCAAAAAAGGCTGCTTTAATTTATTGGTGACTACAGCACTAAGTAAAAACAGTACTAAAACACCTAGAAGTTGGTGGTTATTCATTTAACCCCCCCTACAAAGCTGCGTTTTCTTTTAGAAACTCAGACACAGTTTTTCGGACTATTTCATCGATTGGTTTAGGAAGGCCTGTATCTAGATCCTCTTCATTTTCATCTTTTAGATAATTGTTGATGCTTAAAAAAACAGCTGCTGCAAAATTTACTAATGGCTTATGAAAAACTAAAGGCGTAAGCTCTGCTAGCATCAGCTTCTTTACAAAGCCTGTGTAAATCTGATCCTTGTAAGGCATATAGGCTCTTACAACAAAATAGTCTGGGTGGAAACTCGCAAAAAATGGAGCTCCGGTTTTTTCTCTGTAAAAATCATCTATCTTACCAAAGACTAAAGAAACAACTCTTTTATACTGCGGTTTTTCAGCAAAAACACCTCGGCGAGAGTTTTGGTTAGCAAGTTCAAAAAGGAGGTCTGTATCTAGATAGTCGCGATTTTCAGGTAAAAAGGCTTGCCAAAGCAGGGCATTATGCATATAACCGTTCTTCAAAGTAGACATATACCCATAAATGCCAAAATGTTGTTCTATTAGCGACCAGTCTATTGCTGCCTCAATAAATCTCCCTTTTAGCTCTCTGCTACCAGCTTTACTTACAGTTTGCCAAAGCCTCCAGAACATCTGAAACTTATTTTCTTTGTCACTCTTAAATAACTCATTTAATATCTCTTGCATAAAAATTAAGCAGTAAAAAGGGTTTCCCCCAGTATCTCCTGTACTTACAAAGGATTCTTGCCACCTTCGATAATTATCGAAAGAGTGATCTGGACTTACAATACTTACGGCCTCTTTGAGTTCTTTAATCACAGCTAAAGCTTTTTCATGTGTCGTAGGTTGATGTTCTACTTGACCTGCAATAAAAGTAAAGTCTCTTTCCCCTGCTAAAAAAACATCACTCATGTTTTCTGCTGGTCTAAAAGAGATACTTTTATACCAAAAACCTGGATTAAGGACACGGAAGACTCCATCGGTAGGAGTTGCTTCTTTTTCTAGATTGGTTTCTAAAGCGCTAGTACCGGTAAAAAAACTCTTAAAGGGTCTAAGACCTATGCTGTAAAGCTGATCGCCATAGAATACTTTATCCTCTAAAGCAAAAATACCATAACGGTCATAAACTTCAGGTAGCTTATCTACTTCAAAAGAATAATCTCCAATCTGCACAGATAGACGAGGACTGTCTATTAATTTACAGCTATTAAGAGGAACTAAGAGTGGCTCTAAAGAGACATTTTCTGTCTTTGAGAAGCGTTGTAGAAGTTCCCATTCATCTCTTAAAAATTGTTGTAGTCTGTCTTTAACTAACTGCTTTTTCCCGTCAGTGGTAAGGTCTTTTCTAAGGAATTTCGGAAAAACTCCGCGCACAAGCTCTCCTTTACATATAACAAAACCTAACGGCGAATAAAGCTCTTCGATGGAATCTGGCAAAAGATACCATCTTATATCTATCTCTAGAGGGGCTTCATTTTGATTTGCGTGTGGTCTTGCCTTAAGTAGGCGCACAGAAAGAGCAGGCTCAACGTCTGCTTTAACCGTAAAATCACTGCCAAATCTCTCAGCCCATGTAGAAGCTGTTAAAAGAAATTCCTTGGCATCTTCTAAACTGATCGTCTCTTGATTTAGCCAGTAGATGTCTTCTTCTGTAAGACTGTGCTCGCTCGTAAGCCGAGTATCAAGTATATTTCTTTTAAACCACTTTTTCCCAGTGTCGTAAATATAAAAGATCTGCGTACTACCTATTGCATCAGACACTTATTTCACCACCATGAAACTTTTAATAAAACAGCTTTTTATTTAGTAATACTTATTTCTCTTAAGGTGTTTTTTTTCCTCTATTTAGCAGGCCTAACTAGAAAGCGTCTCGCCACACCCCTTTAAGCCTAATAAAAACCTGCATTAAACCGCTAAAGCCATATCTAAAAGGCTAGCCAAGTTAAGAGTAAGTATTCTAGAAATCGGTATTTCATTCTTAGTCTATGTTTACTTAACTAAGGAAATCAACCAAACAAAAGCTATCCTAATCTAGAAAAGCTTACACATTTTAAGATGAAGTGGTTACAGCTGCTTGGTAATTAGCTATATGCTCGGCAACTATGATGTCTATCAAACTAGGCGATAACGAGGTTTGTAGGCTATATGTTTTCTCATTATCTATATACCCTCCTGCCGTCAGTGAGGCCGAAAGCACGAGTAGCTCTTGTTTCATTACAGACCATCTTTCGAAGCCCTTTTGGTTCCGGAGTAACCTATATACTTTTATCACATCATCAACAAGGACATATGTCTCATCTGGAAGTAGTGCAAGCACACCAAGAGTAGGCAAAGTTTACTGACTGTCAAATCTAAAGCCCTTCTGGCCGAATTTGCTAGATAGTTCCATTACACGAGTTCTAATCTCTTCATTTGTACCACCAAGAACCAAAACCTGAGTCAAAGCTTGCACACCGTCAGCTGAGAAAAACGCTGGTTAGAAAACATAATGAAGTTTCTCCAACTAAGTGAGTTATCGGCGAAGAGTTCTATTTTTGATCTTATTTGCTCCTTCATTAACGCTTCTCTCCATGCTCTTTTTGCAATTCCATTTTCGTATATCCACATTTAAAAGTAACACTTGCAGTCAAATTCTCTCTCTTTTTCAATTCGAAGCTAGTTATGTACGATAACAGTTTATTAGGTGTAAAGATATTGTTAAATATATGATATACGCTGTAAGGCATAAATCGTTCATTTAAGCTATTAACTACAATCTCCACTTTAAAGTTTAAAACAAAAAATCAGCATAGCCGTGCCTTTCGACTATGCCGATTTTTCAATGTTCATAAACCCAAATTAACGTAGTTAATCCTAGGTTAATTTAAACAGACCAATTAATACGCAAATAAGCCAAGCTCTGTTATTTTGCATGAGAGAAAACTGTTCATGATAGCAAACCCACCATCGTAGTAAGCATCAGGGCTACTATCATTAATATCAAGAACCTTAGTGTATTTGTTTGCTGTCTCGCGGTGATATACTGTAATATTTTCATCCTTAGCAAACATTACAAACTCGTATTCTGTTTTTACTTTACTCCTAAACCTAAAGAAGGTCATACCAACATGCTGATCCCAGTTACCGTCATAACGTGCATAGTAGGCATCGCCGATACCTGGAAAGTTTAGACTATAGCCGTTAAATCCTGCGTCATATAGACGAATAAAGAACCTTATATAATACCATTGCGCAGCATCATCAAGAGTATACTTTGCTCGTAAGATTGTGTTTTCAAAAGCATCTTCGTAGAAGATAGATGATTCCGAATCTGCGGTAGTAACAATTTCTGTATCTTTTATTTCCCAAATATCAGGACCGGTAATTAAGAAGTCGTCTTTGCTATAAGGAGGACCATAAAGTACTTTATTTCTAAACTTAAGATTTTCTGAAACAGGTAATTCTGCAGTTAAATCAAGCCACTTTACAGTAACTGTCTTCACGTCTGCCCCGACATCCAAAGTTACTTTACCGTTTCCGTCTGCTTGCAAGGCATCTTCACCAACTGTAACGGTTGCATATGGAGCAGGATTACCATCTGGCAGTAATACTATAGCTTCTATCGCATCAGCATAGATATGAATAGATGTAAGGACTAAGACAAAAATAATAAATAAAACTAGTTTGTTTTTCACTTATTTACCTCCACCCTCAATTTTATATTTTTCCCTCATTATGTATATTTTTCGTATAACACAAATATCCTGCCTTTTAAGCAGGATATTTAATCTATTAATTTTCAGGAACTATAACGTTCCCGGTAATACCAATGCAAGCTGTCTTAATCGGGGCTCTTGAGAATACTGAAACATTTCCCTTTACATTCGCAACTTCTGCAGAACCTCCAAGCTTAGATGAGATAGTGACATCGCCGGTTACATCCTGAACTCTAAGGGCTAAACCTACGTCACTGTCGATTGTAACTAGGCCTGTGACATTTTCCACTGAAATAGCACCGCCTTTGTCGCTTATCCAAACATCACCAGTAACATTCTTTAACCTTAAAGTTCCTGCGTTATCTCGGATTCTGACAAAGCCTGTAATATTTTCAAGAACAAAATCGCCAATACCTGCGTTCATATCTACACCTGCAACCCCAATTATACTGCCTTTATTAACTGTTTCTCCTAAGACAACATTCATATGGGTGGGTATGGATATCTCAACCCAAAAATCTAGAGATAATTCCTGTAGGCTATCTTCTTGAAGATTGACATTTTTTCTGTCTTCATCCTCTAATGAGACGCCATCATCATTTTCTCTTATAGGTAAATTTTCTTCGATGACATCTTCTTCGAAAAGTTCTCTTACCACTTTTTCTACAGCCAGCCAAATCTCTTCACCCATAATCTCATATGCAAGATCTAAACTAGCTGATCCTTTTTTTGAGGAAAGCAACTTAATCGTTACAAAATCATTTTTAGAGCCCTTAATTTTGACTGGAGTATCTATTTCCATAATCCGTAAGGTTTTAAGACTACCTGGGCTAGTTATAACAACATCGTCCATTAAATTCAAAGTCTGTACTGCTTCACTAAAAACGGTGTTAGCTGTGTTGTCCGCAAATACAGCTGTAGCGATTACTAAAGCCGATAGTAGTATTATTAAAGCAAAAAGTTTTTTCATCGCCTTATAGCCTCCAAAACCAATTATAATAGCTTATTACAAAAAATGTACTTATATCAAATTAGCCCTTTATTGATAGTTGCATCTAAGCCACTTTCTAAAGGACATGCTCCGCCACAAGCTAGAATGTGATTACAGTTTTTACACTCCTCATCTAACCAATCGCGATTGCGAATTGAGTTACTAAGTGGATGGTGCCAGATATCAGACATACTATCAGTGTTAATGTTACCAATTCCTTTGAAATAAGATTGACACGGCATCACTCTTCCATCTGGTTCTATGGCTAAAACTGTGGAAGCTGCTGAGCAGCGTTTTGTACCCAAACCCTCTTTTAAAGGATTAAAATACCTATAGCATGTCGGGGTAAACCAAATAAGCTCTGCGCCATGTGAATTGCAACTATTTTTGGCTTGATCTAATATTAATTCTAGCTGCTTTAAGCTTAATCCTTCTTTATCGATCCCTCTTTTAGAGCGGATAAGACCATTTAGTCCTATTTGTTTTACTCCAAGTTCCAATAAAAACGAAACAGTATCAAGCACTGAATCAGCATTTAATGCAGTCATAGTCGTGTTTGTTGTCACTTTTAAAGACGACTTAAGTGCATTTTTGATGCCGTCTAAAGTCTCAACGAAGGCTTCTGCCCTAACCATATTATTATGAACAGTCTCTAAATGAGACTCAATAGTAATCTGCACAAAATCTAAGCCAGATCTTGCTAATTCCTTAGTTTTTGCGTTTGTAAGAAGTCTGCCATTTGTAATTAATCCAGTTATCATACCACGGTTTTTGGCATAACGAATGAGAATTGGCAAGTCTTCTCTTAAAAGGGATTCCCCTCCTGTAAAGGCAACTTGAGGAACTCCAAAATCCCAAAGCTTGTCGATTGCAGCTTTCCATTTATTAGTGTCCATCTCTAGACTATGGTGACTACCTCCTGCGTAGCAATGAAAGCAATCATTATTACATAGATATGTTAATGCTAGGTCCACCCTAAGAGGTGCTTCAAACTCTTTTTGGCCTGTTGAGACCTCTACTCCAGATCTTTCACAGCAGTTATCAGAAGCTAGAAACAGAGTCTTCTTTAATTTAAACCAATCCTCTTTAGTTTGCTTAATACTCAAACCGTATTTCATTTTCATTAGAAAAACTGTTGCTTGATCGTTTGCTCTTAGCTTGAGATAATGCCAAACAAAATCAAATGCACTCTGGTTTAGGTGTATTAATTTACTTCCATTTATAATAAGAACCCCTCCGCCACTTTCGCGGCGAAGGTGCCAGTTATTCCCATCTATTTCACGAAAAACCAATTTACTTCTATCACCCATCAAGTGCAACCTCCACTACTCGCACAAGCGCAAGCACAGGCACAAGCGCAACTACTTCCTCCGCTATGACCACCACTAGAACTCGACGTAAAGGTCTTCGTAAAAGCTGCTTTACGCTCTCTTTCCATATCGTTATCAATAAAACTCAGGTAAAATATAGGCAGGTATGAGTTGAGATAGACTGGTTCATACTGCTTATTACTCTTTGGTTTTTCGTAGATTTTTCGATTTAAATAGTCTTTCAGTACAAGCCACCTAGGATCTGTATTCTCTTCGACATGAATATCTGCTAACTTCCTTTGATAATAAGCTTTAGTCTGCGCCCCACAATAGCCACCTAGCATCTCTTTTAGTTTGTCTAGGGTTTCTCGGCAAAAATCTGTCCATTTTTCAGGCTTTATGTTGACTTCCTTATCAATTACATCTAGAAACAACTCTTCATACCATGTTAATTTTTCTAGTGTAGCTTCTCTCTTCAGCTGTTTTGTTGACGTCATCTTAATAATATTCTTGTCCATTAATCCCATTATTATTAATTTTACCAAAATTTCGCCAGGGACACTAAAAAACAGGGCTGTTTCTACGGGATCAAAGTTTGTGTAAGCCTCTTTACCAGTGATGTAAGCTGCAGGTGTCGTATATCTTTCTTGTTTGACTAAATAACGAACAAAAGCACCAAACAAAAGTACTAAAACGACAACTATACTAACTATGACTGTAATCTGTGAGTTAGTAAGCCAGTCTCTTTGGGGCTCAAAATTAGAAGCAAAGTAGTTTTTAGGTAGGATTATACTATGATGAAGCTTAGTCTCTTGAGGCACGTTTTGGTAGGTGTAACCTATGACTAATTGCTGATCTGTATCTACAAAGTGAGGCTCCACCTTTGCGTATTGAACGTCACTCAAATTAAGATGAGAAGCAAACCTAAACTCAAGTGTTAGCTCTCTTACCACTGCTTTATCCCACCATGCCGGAATATAGGAAAGAGCTACTCTTTGAGCATTTGGTTCTTCGTCTGGCTGTTTTTTATCTAACCAATAAATTAAATCGGGAACTGTTGCTGTATAATGTATTTCTAGACTCTGACCAGGTAATATTGCAGGTATTCTATCAAAAATGACCTGGTAGTTATCTCCAGAAGTATCTTGTCGAAACTCAAGAGCGGTGGAGACCCGATTTTCCACATAGCTAGCATTTGTTACTTTAGTATTCTTAGTTGGTAGCCCCACCCAAATTTCTGTACCATTTTCAGTTGATTCAGGCAAAACTCTAAAAGAAAAGGATTTATTTAATAATATCTGACCCGATGAATCTACCTCTAAAATGTCTTTTTGCCAATCAATTTCGTACCTAAAGACTGCTGAGGCTGTAAATGCAATTAAAATCAGAAGAAAGACGACATTTAATGTTTTCTTCATTCTGTTCCACCTCACTTTTTCTTGCCCTATACATTCACATCTGAATTCTACCATAAAAATCGCACATTTGTTACATTTTTTAGTAAACGTCTAAACAAAATCTACAAAACTGGTAATAATGTCACATAACAATGTAACTAGAAGTCAAAAACGAATACTGAATCCGTTTTTTTAGCTAACATATAGCTAGACCCTTTATAGTATAGACTATCTAATACATTACTACTATCTAAAAAAAGATAGGCTTTTCTAGTATAATCTAAATCTAAAAAGTTTGCTGGTCTTTCTATCAAGATGCTAAGCTCTAAAGAAGAACATCTATTTAAGTCTATGCTCCACTTAAGAGCTTCTGCATTGCTTATATCGCTTAGATAATCTGCTTTACCGATAATTTTTCCTTCAGTAATTAATAAAAAAACCGTTTGAAATTTTGCGTTATTTCTTCCCGCTAATAGTACTGTAATATCTGGGTAGTCACAGGTTCCTTTTAGAAGAGTAGGAGAAAAAGCTAAAGCCTCTTTAAGATCATAGTAGTCTAAAAGCGGCAGAACTACAAGATCCGCTCCCTCTTTTCGACCCCTTTCTATTCCTTGAATAATTCGGTTTATACGCTCATTAATCTCTAAATTTTTTAAGTTTATTTGACTATATACAAGTCTCAACTGCAAAATCTCCTTTTTTGTCTAAAATATATGTTTACCGTGAATAGAGGGAAAATAGACATTATAGAGAATACAAATTTGTATAAATGACAGCCGTAAACATGCCTTTGACCCAAATGCACAGGTGATTTCTAACTATACTAACTACAGACGTTAATTGATAGAGGTGCGACTCTTATAAGTAACTAGAAGGACCTAACTGCTAGGATATCTAGTAAAAGAAAAGTCGCCAAAGTCAGATTAGTTATCAAACTAACTAGCTGGTCTTTAAAACTGTCACAAGCATAGGGAGTCTTGCAAAGCGTTACCGAAGCTAAGCCTCTTAGCCTTATAGCTATGAATAGCTCTAAGATTTTTTACGGCTAGACAGAATAGGTGGGGAAAATGTTGAAGGTATCAAAAACGAAGATGCTTTTGGTTTTGACATTCGTATTGCTTTTAGCTCTGCCTGCATTTGCAAGTACGGCAGAGGATAATGCAGCACGGTTTGGAATTTGGACCTTGATCCCACCCCTTGTAGCAATTACCTTAGCTTTTATCACTAAGAATGTTGTGATTTCCCTTTTTATAGGGATTCTCTCAGGTACTTTCATTCTAACTCTGGTGATGCCCGGCGGATTTTTCCAAAACTTGTGGGCCGTATTAGCTAATATTGTTCCTGCATTTTTAAAGCTTACTGAATTGACATTAGCTTCTCTTGCTGATCCATGGAATGCAGGCGTTATCCTTCAATGTATGACAATCGGTGGTCTTATCGCTTTAGTCACCTCTATGGGCGGTGCAAGAGCTATTGCCGAATCACTATCAAAGCGAGCCAAGACCCCACGTTCAGCACAGATCATCACTTGGTTTTTAGGACACCTCGTCTTTTTTGATGACTATGCAAACTCGCTGATCGTTGGACCTATTATGCGTCCGGTAACCGATAAGATGAAGATTTCCCGCGAAAAGCTGTCTTTTATTGTCGATGCGACAGCCGCCCCAGTTGCAGGTATCGCACTGATTTCAACTTGGGTTGGCTATGAAATGAGTCTTATCAGAGATGCTTATGCTTCTATAGGACAGACTACAAACGCATATGTCGTCTTCCTAGAGACAATCCCTTACAGATTCTACAACATTTTTATGCTGTTTTTCGTTTTTGCTACTGCCTTTTTCTTAAGAGAATTTGGTCCGATGCTCAAAGCAGAACGTAGAGCAAGACAAGGGCAACTACTTGCTCCTGGCATAAAGCCTATGAGTACTGATGAAAATGTCAAAGAGTTAACTCCAAGCAGAAAAAGCAATGTATGGAATGCTGTTATTCCTATTGGGGTATTAATTGTCGCTTCGTTTGTCGGTTTTTACTTTAACGGCTACTCGACAATTATAGGTGGAGAGGATCTAGCACTAATCTCGCTACTTGAAACCTCGCCACTATCATTTGATGCAATACGGGAAGCTTTTAGTAGCAGCGATGCTAGTCTTGTGCTTTTCCAATCTGCATTATTTGCTAGTCTTGTTGCTATAATAATGGGCGTTTGGCAAAAGCTCTTTTCTGTGTCCGAAGCAATTGACACCTTTATAGCTGGGCTAAGATCAATGATTATTACAGCAGTTATTCTCCTTCTTGCTTGGTCTTTATCAGGAGTCATTAAGGAACTTGGAACTGCAAATTACCTAGTGTCACTTCTTTCCGGTACACTTCCAGCATTTCTACTGCCGACCTTGATCTTCTTGCTAGGTTCAATCATTTCATTTGCTACAGGTACCAGTTATGGAACAATGGGTATTTTAATGCCACTTGCAATTCCTCTAGCATACAGCATCAACCCAAATCCAAGCTTTGTGGTAATGAGTGTAGGCGCAGTACTAACAGGTGCCATCTTTGGTGATCACTGCTCACCGATATCTGATACTACTATTCTCTCTTCAATGGGATCTTCTAGCGACCACCTTGACCACGTAAACACACAAATCTGGTATGCTATTGCAATAAGCGTTGTTACAATTCTGTTTGGTTATCTACCAACAAGCTTAGGTGTAAGCGTATGGATTGCACTACCTGTTGGACTTTTAGTAATAGTAGGTATGCTCTTTACGTTAGGTAAAAAAGTTGAGGTAGATGAGCCTGTTCAAAAGAAAAAGACAACCTCTACAATATAAGAGTATCAGAGTTTAAACCAAATGCCCTCAATTTAAGGTGACCCCCAAAAGTTAGAAAAAAAATCTAACGGATTGGAGGCCGGCTCATTCTGAGGGCATTTTTATATTCGAAAGACAAAACGTCAGATTACTGGTAATCCTCTTAGAGTTGCAACAATTACCGAAAACAACATGACGGTTAAACCTACAGGTATTATTCCAAGTACAATAATTATAGGCAATAAAACTGCAAATCCTACTACTATAGCCAAAACAGCCCAAATACCAGCAAAAATTGCAAACACTAACTTAAACGGTAGCAAAATCAATTTAAATACTAGTTTAAAGGGAAATAGTAAGATATCCAACATACATATCACCACCAAATTCTTTGCTTTCTATATATTAATACGACCTAATCGTATATTTGTTTCAAAGACTTTACATCTTTATTGTCGGTAGTCCTTCTAGATATTTCTGATAATCTACGTAGAGATCCTTAGCAGCATTTGGGCCAAGGGGTGCTAAAGAGTTTGGTTTATCCATTAAGCCGATATATTGGTAACAGATAATCTCCTCAACAAATGGAGCAAGTTCCTTTAGTTGAAGTCTAATCCGATTAATGTCTGCAGGAAGCAGTGCTCCTTTATAGGCTTTACCACTTTCAAAGGTGAAGATCTCCATATCAGCCCAAAGAGCTACACCTGTCTTATCATGCGCAGTCTTGAGGTTTTTAAAGATGCGATAGAGCTGATCGGGATTTGTTTTCATCACTCCAACCTCGTCTTGGTAGGCAATGATATCTACGCCAAGCTCTTCTAATTGTGCTACATATCTGTCATCGGCTCTAACCATATTTGTTCCATACGGTGCTATCAGCGTTTTTGCTCTAGGAAGGTATTTTTTTGCAAAGCTGTTACACTCTTTGACATGATCTACAAACTGCTGTGGAAAATAACCTGAAATCCCAAGTTCATTTGGCCAGTAAAAGCCATAAAAACTTTCATAGTGGCCATATCTTTCGCTCAATTCTTTAATAAATAGCCTAGTCCGCTCTCTAACTGTCTTATCGGTAAAAGACTCCCATGGATTCGTCCACTCGCCAAAAAAACCAGCTCCTAAGAAAACTTTCATATCTCTTCTTTGGGCAGCTTCGAGCACAGCTTTTACTGGATCTTCGGCAGCTAAAGGATACTCTGGGAAAATCTCTGAGGGGTAAAAACTCTTGTAATTTAGAGCTACTGCCATAACAATGATATACTCCATACCCATGTCCGCCATTTCTTCAACCTTCTGCTCCCACATTAAGTCTGTAAATCTTGCTGCTTGTCTATTCCAATAGATACCTTCTGTGCTCGAATGATGCTGAAAATCAAAGAAGGTACCTGTAATACTTGGCCTTTCAGCGCCAAAAATACCTTCTTCTATCATTTGAATGTCTAAATCTTCTGCAGCCAGAAGACTACTTAACAAAATCATCAATAAAAACACCAGAAATAGCCTTGTCTTTAACCTTTTATGAATAAATAGCAAGTTTTCCATCCCCTTTTTTGCGTAGCGGTTTGCTCTCTTTAGGTTAATACTCTACATAATTTTTCTTTAATCGCCAGCTTTGTCCTGCAGTTTTTTTAAAGCATTTCAAACTTAGTTAAGTGTAAAAGTGTTTCGTTACATGAATAAGACTGAACTTACTTGGTTATTATGTTAGTGAGGCATCTACCAAGTTTACTTAATTGTATATTTGGTTGTTTGCCTTTTAACCCACAGGTTTTTACCTGTGGGCTTTTTTATGTAAATAAACAGAGCGCAAGGTCTCCTCGCGCTCTGTTTGTACTCATTCGATTTCGATCTCTACACTATTTTCCCAAAGCCCATGGATATTACAATACTCTATAGCAAAAAGCGTTGAATTCTGTTTTAATTTTAAAGGAAAAGCCACCCTCGGCTCAGCGTAAGTTGGTCCCATATCGAAAGTCCCAATATGAATAACATTACCCTTCTCAGGTTTTGCAAAAACTGCAATCCACTTAATATGATGTTCTACTAGGTTTGGATGTGGTACATCCTCACCAACGATTACGGTGACATCAAAAGCTTCGCCAGCTTTAGCTTTTTTAGGTGCTTTAATTACAGGTACATGCTTTTCTTTTCCTTCAGCTTCGAATGTATAAACAACATCACCAAATCTATCCATTTAAAGTCCCCTTTCAATAGATAATTGACACTATGTATCTAATATCCATATTTTTAGAAAGTAAACATGAAAATAGCCAAAGCGGTTATTTTGAGGCTTCCAGTCTAGACAGTGTCAACTCCAGGTCTTTAGGTAGATCACTTCTAAAGTGTCTACCATCTAGATAATCAAGTGAAGTATTCTCCGACTCTATTACCAGCTTATAAGCATGCAAAAACTGTCTTTTTAAACCAAATTCTTTCCGAAACCGCTCATTATTAACTCTTTTACCATATTTTAGATCTCCTACCAAAGGATGGCCGATACTTGAAAAATGAACGCGAATCTGGTGGGTTCTTCCAGTAACTATTTCTACTTCTAAAAGCGAATAATCACTTACATTTTCAATAGGAAGGTAGCGAGTAATTGCGGTTAATCCTCTTTTAGAGACTTTAACTTGATTCTTTTTTTCAATTTTTTCAAGCTTTAATTCGATACTTCCAGGCTTTGAGAGCCTGCCTTCTACAAGGCAAAGGTAAAATTTCTTGACTCTCTTTTTGCGAATTAACTCAGTCATTGTCTGCAAAGCTGGATAGTTTTTAGCAATAATTACAAGTCCACTGGT
>JAQVYS010000078.1 GCA_028708605.1 Bacillota bacterium | reverse complement strand
GGTAGCATGGGCTTAGAGTATGCTGTTAAAAATAGAGTAGATCTCTATGTAACTGGTGAATTAGACTATCATGAACTTATTTTGCTTAAAGAAGAAGGTATAAGTGTTCTGCTGCTTGGCCACGGAGCGAGCGAAGCACCGGTTTTAGAGGTGCTAAAAGAACTACTCCCAGTTGAATCTGAGATTAGCCAAACGCCTTATCTTACAACTTTTTAGCCTATAAGGAATGTGTCTAATTTGCAACCGGAAGTTTAGTTTCTTTACAAATTGGATATATATAAAAAGGTTAAGCCTTTTTAATAGAGAACTCTGTTTTGTTTAGTTTTTAAGAAACTTAAATCTAGGCGAGCTGATTTAGAACTAAAAACCGAAATATGATCCTAAAGACAAAGAGGAGGACAAAAATGGGAAGTTTACCAAATCGCAAAGATACTGATCCAAAATACCATTGGCATCTAGAGGATATTTTTGCAGACCTTAATGAATGGGAAGAAACTTTTAAGTATGTAGAGAAGCAGTTACCTGAGGTAGCTAAACTAAAAGGCACTTTAGGTACGAGTGCAGATACACTTTACCACGGTCTGTCTATGGTAGATGAGATTAGTCTTATTTTTTATAAAACATATGCTTACGCTCGGATGAGAACTGATGAGGATACCACTAATTCAGAGGCTCAAGCTAGGAGTGATAGAGCTAAAAATCTGCTTGTAAAGCTACAGGCTGAAATTGCTTTTTTTGAACCAGAAGTGCTTAGTGTATCTAAAGAGACCATCAAGGAGTTTATGGATCTAAAGCCTGAGCTTCGAATGTATGAACATTTTTTTGAGGATCTGTGGAGACAAAAAGAGCATGTGCTTAGTCCAAGCGAAGAGCAGATCTTAGCTCAAGCAGGACAGCTAACAAGTGCACCACACAGTATCTATGGGATGCTAAATAACGCTGACCTAACTTTCCCAGAGATCACTGATGAATCTGGCAATAAAGTCGCGATCACTCACGGTCGATTTATACCATTTTTACAATCTAGAGACCGTAGGGTGAGAAAGGAAGCCTTTGAGGGATTATATGGCACTTATGATAAGATCAAACATGCATCAACTGCACTTTTAGCTGCGCAAGTAAATGCGAATATATTTAAAACGCGAGCAAGGAAGTTCAATTCAGCAAGAGAGGCTGCTCTTTCTAGGGATAATATCCCTGAATCTGTTTATGATAGCCTAATCGAGGCAGTTCATGATAAGCTTCCTGCTATGCACAGATACGTCTCTTTGCGCAAAAAGATGCTAAATCTCGATGAAATCCATATGTATGATGTCTATGTACCTATGGTCGATGATGTTGACATGAAATACACCTTTGAAGAAGCAAAAAAGGTGGTTGCTGAAGGGTTAAAGCCTTTAGGCGAAGACTATTTGAAGAATCTTGTAAACGGTATGGAAAATGGCTGGCTTGATGTCTATGAAAATAAGGGCAAGCGTTCAGGAGCCTATTCCAACAGCGTTTATGGGATACATCCATATGTCTTGCTTAACCACCAAGATGACTTAAATTCAATGTTTACTATAGCCCATGAAATGGGTCACGCAATGCACAGTTACTATACAGATACAACTCAACCTTTTGTCTACAGTAGTTACAGTATCTTTGTGGCAGAAGTTGCATCTACAGTAAATGAGTCTTTACTTTTACAGTATCTACTAGGTAAAGTGAAGACTAAAAAAGAACGGATGTATCTGTTAAATCACTATCTTGAAGAGTTTAAAGGCACAGTATTTAGACAAACAATGTTTGCGGAATTCGAAAAAATTATTCACAGCTATGTTGAATCCGGTCAGGCGCTAACTGTTGACTATCTAAACAGCACCTATAAGGATCTTAACAAAAAATACTTTGGCCCTGAGATGGTTGTAGATGACCTAATTAGTTTGGAGTGGGCTCGTATTCCACATTTCTTCTTAAACTTCTATGTCTTTCAGTACGCTACAGGCTACTCATCGGCGGTAGCTTTGGCGCTTGATATTTTGCAAAATGGAAAGGAGGCAGTAGAGCGATATCTAGATTTCCTCAAAGCTGGTTCTAGCGAGTATCCAATCGAAATTTTAGCTCATGCTGGTGTTGATATGCGCACCCCAGAACCAATTGTAAAAGCTTTAGATGTTTTTGAACAGACACTTGACGAGCTTGAGAAATTAACTCTAGAAAACTAGAAATTTTGGAGGTTTTTTTATCATGACAAAAATTACTTTTAAAAAGGCGACATTTGTTTTTCTAACAATTCTTCTACTTGGTCTAAGCTCGTATGCAAGCACGATGGAACTTATCGATATTCCAACGGCACATACTATAGGCAAGAATAACGGAGGACTCCTAGTCTGGGGTAATTTTTCAGGTGTTGATGTAAAAGGCGTTTATTCACCTGTAGACACTTTTGATTTAGCAGTAAGTCTTAAGGGCAGACAAAATCTTATTAGTGTGTATGCATCTTTGAAATGGCAGTTTTTACAACAGGGTCCGACTAACGCTGCTCTTGGTGTAGGAAACGATGCAATCTACGCTGTTATGAGTTATGATTTTAACCCTGATATTACCGGTCACATCGGTCTTGGTGCCGGCGACCTAGCGACAATCTTTGCCGGTGTTGATTATGATCTTACCTTTGGAAACGGCGCACCTTCAGTAAAGCTTATGGCCGAGTTTAACCGCGGCCTAAACCTTGGGATTAGGGCACAGCTTGCACCAGCTTTCAATGTTAGTTTAGCTATTAAAAACTTAGATAGTGTAAGTCTCGGTGCTGGCTTTAAGTTCGTACTCTAAAGTCTGTTTGACATAAAACCGCATAAATGTTACTCTAGTAGAGTCTTCTGTAACCAACCTAGATGATCGCGCCTTAAAGGTGAGGAAAGTCCGGGCTCCACAGGGCAAAGGTGCTGGGTAACTCCCAGTGAGGGTGACCTTAAGGAAAGTGCCACAGAGAATAAACCGCCTGTTTATACAGGCAAGGGTGAAAAGGTGCGGTAAGAGCGCACCAGCGATTTGGGTGACCAAACGGCTTGGCAAACCCCACCTGGAGCAAGACCAAATAGAAGGGATATAAGACTGCCCGTCTTTCCCTCGGGTTAGGTCGCTAGAACTAGTAGGTAACTGCTAGTCAAGATAGATGATCATCGCCCTTTATGGGTACAGAACCCGGCTTATAGGGTTGGTTGTATAATTCAGATACAGCGACGCTACCATCTGTAGCGTCGTTTGTATTTCACTTTAAAAAAGCCAAATTTTGGGGTGATAATATGGATGATGAACTCAAACAAGCTCTGCACGAAAAAGGCCTACGTCTAACTCCACAAAGACAGATCATTTTGGAAGTAATGCTAAACTTAGGTGGACGCCACCTAACGGCAGATGAGATTTATAGTTTAGTAAAAAAACAGACATCTGATGTCAGTCTTGCGACTATTTACCGGACACTAGAGTTGTTTGTGGATATGAATATCTTCAGGCGTTTTGACTCAGGAGATGGAGTTTTTCGCTACGAAATTGATACTAAAAAATCCGAACACTATCACCACCATCTAATCTGCCTTAATTGTGGCAAAATAAAAGAATTTAATGATGACCTTTTAGATGAATTGGAAAACCGAATATCTGAAAAAGGTTTTGTGATAGCAGATCATTGTTTACGTTTTTTTGGTTACTGTAAAGAATGTAAAAATGCATTAGAAAACGAAAAAGACTCTTAAAATAATAGCAAAAACCTCGTAAGATTGTTTGAAAAACGATATGCTCCCCCTTGCATAGACACCTGGCGTAACAAAAATTCAGGACTATGTAAGGGGGAGTTTTTTATGGGAATAAAAGGGGTCGATTTGGCCAAGAAAGTTCAGGCCATAGAGAAAAACAAGTGAAGAGAGAAAACCTAGCCACCTTAAGATAGTGGATAGCAAATTTTGAAGCCATGGGTGCATCTGGACTAGTAGTTGTACACACAAATAATCGGTATAGTGTAGATTTGAAAATTGCATAAGTAAAAACTTATCTCTGCGGGGAAGGCAGATTAATGAAGATATTTAAGAGGCTTGGCCTTCGCAGTAATAGACAGCTTAGGGTTTGGATCAAAATGTATAATGGTCATAAAGACTTTCGGTCTACAGGAGGTCAAGGGAGTGAAATTTATCTGACAAAATTACGCTCAATCACGTTAGAGGAACAAATTGAAATTATCATCTACTACATTGCCAACAGTAAAGACTATGGTGCGACAACTGAGAATTATAGAGTATCTTATCCACGGATGTATAACTGGGTACGTAAATACGAGGCAGAAGGTGTAGATGGGCTTAGCGATAAATGAGGGAAACGCAAGCTCCTAAAAGAAATGACTGAAGTCGAACGCCTCCAATTGGAGAACAAGATGCTTTAGGCCGAGAACAAACAGAAAGAAAACGTGATTGCAGTATTAAAAAAATAAGAAATCGAAAGAAGGCGGTGCTAAGCGATGTACGGATGTCCATCCGACATTTCACATGGCATACTGCGATTTGCTTGAAAATGTTGCATAAAAAGCTGGGCTCCGTCAATAACGGAGCCCAGCTAAACTTTTTTGTTTATTTCACTTGTCTACTTGACAGAGAGCAGTTCAAAAAGCATCTTACGGGGTTTTTAATACAGCTAAACGAACATGCTTAAGGCTGTTTAATCTCTTGTTTCAAGGGTTTTTTAAATTGAATGTCACCTATAACTTATACTTTGCCTTCACTTTGAGCTAGGGCAATAGCTCCCATAACTCCAACATCCCCACCTAGTTTTGCAGGGAGAATCTTTAGATTTTGAAGGAAGGGGTTAATCGTTCGCTCTTTTACTTCAGCGATCATTGGCTTAAAAAGAAGCTCACCCATGTGCGAAACTCCACCACCAACAACAACACAATCTGGGTTTAATGTGTTGATTAAACCTGCTAAAACTAATCCAATATTGCGAGCTGCTGTTTCAATAACATCCTTGGCGTATTGGTCTCCTGCTTGTGCAGCCTCTGAAACTTCGCGAGCAGTAATATTCGAGTAGTCGTTAAGAAGACTTTCAGGATGTTCTTTTAGGCGTTCTTTAGCGTTTCTTGCAATTGCTGGACCAGAAGCAATTGCTTCGATACACCCATGGTTACCACAGCCGCATAAAGGACCATTTTTATCAACAGTTATATGACCAATCTCTCCGGCGCCAAATGTTGCACCATGGTAGATTTTACCGTCAGTGATTATCCCACCGCCAATACCAGTCGATACAGTCATATAGAGCATATGCTTTGAGCCGATTCCAGCTCCATACCGATTTTCTCCAAGCCCTGCTACGTTCGCATCGTTATCAAAGTAGGTTGGGATATTAAAACGTTCTTCAATAATCTTCTTTAGTGGTATGTTGTACCATTTTAAGTTTGGGGAGCGCAGTACAATACCATTAGGTATATCTAAAGCTCCAGGAGAACATACACCAATGGCTCTAACATCATTGGCTTGTACACCTGATTTCTGCATTACCTCTGCAATTGTATCTCCCATGCGCCTTGTAATAATCTCCCATCCATCTTCCGCTTGGGTGGGGACTTTTACAGTTGCAAGTAATTCGTCTTTGCTGTTTACGATTCCGGTAGCTATTTTTGTTCCTCCTAGGTCAATTCCAATAAAGTGTGTTGACATTTTCGAGCCTCCTTGCATCTATAGCGATGTGCTTAATTAACTGTTGGTAGTAGTAAAATCAAATGCGTTTCAAGGCTGTTATTGAATATCAGCTTTGAAATAACTGTACCACAAAATAACACAATTGGTTTCCAGTAAAACTCCTCTTTTTTCATTATTTTAAAATACTATATAAAAAGGTTGTCTTCCTTTGAAGGAATCAAGAAAACTATAATGAAACTAAATTGTTAGATGCTATTATTGATTGGGGGGTGAGGTAGTCGTCCCACGTGACGATTATACACATGAAAAAATTATGGATTACTATTTTATTTATCCTACTTATTATACCAGTTTTTTCAAAAGATGCATCATATCGAACTTATTATGATTTATTTAAAACTGAGATAATTAAGACCGAGTACGAGGAAAACTTCGATGTTCACTCGTATCTAGGTGAGTTGTCGGATGCTGTTCCAGATGAATACTTTCTTCAAGACAAAGACCCGATTATCCTACCTTCTACTGGTGCAACCTGGAAGATTAACATCCCTGAATCAGGTCTTTATACTTTTTTCTTCGAATACCTCTTTTATCCTGGAAATGGTGATGATGAAAGAGTCGCTATTTTAGTAGATGGGGTACTGCCTTTTAATGAGTCATCAAACGTTCTTCCAGCTAGATATTTTCGAAACGGAGTCGCAAATAGAGAAAAACCAAGTAGAAACTCTACAATTGCTCCAATGCCCGGAATTATCTGGCAGGAGCGCTACGCAGGAGACACTGCTGGCAGAGCAGATTATCCAATGAAATACTATTTGACTGAAGGCGACCATGAGATAACCCTGCTGCCGTATGGTGGTTTGTGGTATATTAATGAGGTTAGTGTAGCCTCTTATCAGGCTCCCCCAACTCTAGAGGAATATCGCAATATCAATCCTATTCAATATACTGCTGGAATAGACACAGTTATTACCCTAGACGGTGCCTACTATACTTACCAGTATGGTAGTCCCGATGCAATGATCTATATGGATCTTGAAGCAGATCCAAAGAGAGATTTTAACGCTCTAGGCAGATGGCGGTACCCAGGTAACGGTGTAATTTGGCAATTTGAGGTTGAAGATGAAGGTTTCTATGAAGTAGCTTTTCGCTACTCTTTAGGCGATTTACCTCTTCAAGAAATTCCTCTCGGAGGTCTCGGTTACAAAGGCTTTAGCCATTCAGAAAGACTTTTTCTTTTAGATGGCAAAGTGCCATTTAAGGAAGCAGAACTCTTAGTCTTCAATCCTACAGATGGTGGGAGTACAAGGTATACAAACTATTGGTACCTTTTCTCCCCAGTATACAAAGTTAAAGAGTATCAAGTAGGCTTTGAGCTTTTCTTAGAAAGAGGAAAACATACTATTGAAATGGTTCCTAATCTTCAAAGACGCCTACCTGTGATTGAATTATTAGAGGATCTTCATGGCAAAATAACTAAGATTGAAACTGACTATAGAGAAGCACTTGGGAAGGATCCAAATCCGAACCTGCGCTACCCTGTTAAAAAGTCTACAATAGATGATCTTAAGTTGCTTCTTACCGATGTACTTCTTAGCAGAAGAAAAGTGGCAAGCTTCTCTAGAGGCTCTCAGGTCGAGTATTCATTGAATGACATCTTAAACCGCCTGACAAACTTAACTCTCCTAACAACAATTGATACAGGAGATATGGTTGAGATAACTAGGGTCAAAGAGAATCTTCAACGAACTATCAATAATGCCCATAATATGCCACTAAATCTCGATGCCATATTGCTTTATTCACCTAGAAATGAGGAGATCATAACTAATGAGAGAAATGATTCTTTCTGGGCTAAACTTTCTAACTATTTTAAGTATCGGGTGAAGATTTAAATTGTTTAATGAGCCTGGCCTTAGGTCAGGCTTTTTAGATTGTAAAACCCACAGATAAAGCTATCTGCGGGCTGGTGAGACAATCTCATCTGAGATACACTAAATCTCATCTTTGTCTCGTTCTAATTATGTAAGATTGAAGAGATTTTTATTCTACCTAAAGTTAGTTTGAATGAAGAAAAAAGGTATGTGGAGGTCTTTTTATGACAGTTACAATCACACCAAATGAAGCTGGACAGAGGCTAGATAGATATTTACGGAAAAAATATTTTGGCCAAACTCTTGGCGAGATTTACAAATTAATCCGTAAAGGCCAGGTAAAGGTTAACGGTAAAAAGGCCAAACCAGAATATCGCCTAGAGGACGGGGACCTAGTGACTATGCCTGATCTAAAACAAGAGAAGAAAGAAGCGTTTGTTAATATACCTGCTGATTTTGAAATCGTCTTTGAAGATGACAATTTAATTGTAGTAAATAAGCCTGCAGGTCTTTTAGTCCACCCTGATAAAACTGAAATGAAAAAGACCTTAATCAATCAAGTACTAGCGTACCTCTATAGAAAGGGCGAATATGATCCACAGTCGCAGTCTACTTTTGCGCCTGCCCTGTGCCATAGACTTGATCGTAACACCAGTGGACTTGTAATTATTGCCAAAAACTATCCAGCTTTGCAGACAATGACTGAGTTAATTCGCAAAAAGAGAGTCAAGAAATTTTATCTTTGCCTTGTAGAAGGCAGACTCTCAAAGCCTGGAAGTATCGAATTAAAGCTTGAAAAAAATGAAAAAAAGAATCAAGTTAAAGTCTCTAAAAGAGGATTAACCGCAATTACTCGCTACCTTCCTATTGAAAATATAAGTGATTATTCGCTTTTAGAAGTAGAAATAGTTACTGGAAGAACCCACCAGATTCGCGTTCATTTTTCAAGTATCGGCCATCCTTTGGTAGGAGATCTAAAATACGGTAAAAGAGTTAA
>JAQVYS010000077.1 GCA_028708605.1 Bacillota bacterium | reverse complement strand
TAATCAAACATGCCTTCTACAAATTGATTTTTATCCCAATGGTTTTGCAACCCTTGTTATTGATAATTATTACAAAAAGTAGAAAATTCCTACGATGTTTTCCTAGTTAAGCAGGACTTTTTCTGAGTATTGCCAATTAAACAATTGATTTTAAGAATTAAAGGGGTGGTATCAATGAGGAAAAACTTCTGCTTGATAACTCTTTTATTACTCCTATCATTAATAAGTAATGCGCTAGAGCTGGAAGTTTGGATAATCGGTTGGAGTACAGAATACGCTAATATCGCCGAAGGCATTATTAGCAGAGAATTCACTCCAAAGACAAATATCGAAGTAGATATTGTTCCACTAGCTTGGGGTGACGGTAATAAAGTCATTTTGTCACTTATTTCCGGTGATGCCCCAGAAATTGTCACAGCTTCTGTTGTAGAATTAGGAATCAGAGGCTCTCTACTTGATCTTAGAAAAACCTTTGGCGAAGAATTCGACGATCTCGAAGCTCAGCTTTTCCCAGCAATCACCAAACAATTACATTTCGAAGGTACGAGATTCGGTGTTCCCCAAAATGTAAGTGTGATGAATGCTTGCTACAGAACCGATATCCTTGCTGAAATGGGTTTTGAAATACCAAATACATGGGACGATGTCTATGTGATGTTGCCTAAACTGCATTCAAATAACAGAGACATGGGTTTTTACTATGGAAGCCCTGAATCCAACAGTATTTGGGGAGCATATACTCTGATAACTCAGCATGGAGGAAACTTTTTTAAGTCTGATGGTTTTACATCAGCCATGGATACTCCAGAGTCAATTAAAGGCTTTACTGAATATATCGAACTCTATACTAAGCATGGTATGCCCAGAGCAGGTGCTGGCAACACACCTTTTAGAACAGGTGAATGGGTAATGTTTATTGAAGGTTACTGGACATATACTAATCTTTTGCACGGAGCACCTGAACTTGCTGGCAAATGGGCTCCGGGCTTAATTCCAGGCACCAAAAGACCCAACGGAACAATCAATCATGGTACATTTACAGGTGGCACCAACTTTGGTATTCCAACAACAACAAAACATCCAAAGGAAGCTTGGGAATTTATTAAATGGTTCTGCTCTGCAGATGTCCAAGCGATGTGCGTTAACGAATTCATGGCAAAAATCCCTGGTACTCTCCAGGTGCCAAGTGCCAAAGATGCACTCTATGGTCTAAATCAATTACCAGAAGAATTTGCAAGAACCATACATGCTCAAATTGATGAATCTGTTGCTGTTCCATACGCTCCGACTGCAAATGTCCTGTACCGTTTTGTAGAATTTGCTGTACAATCATGTATTCAACAAGGAGCCAATCCAGAAGATGAAGCAAGAGACGCTGCAAAAGAAATGAATCAAGAGATGGATCGCAGAAAGATAGAATATAAACGTTTCTTAGATCAGCTTGCAAAAACAAAATAGGCTAGTCGACAAAATAAGCCCCTGTTTTTTTATTGTTACAGGGGCTTATTTTTCAACCAAACGAAATTTTGTAGGGGTAACTCCTCCCCTTCGCCTACAATATATTACCCTCTCATTTCTAAAACTCAGCTCCTAATAACAGTTACAATCTAAGAGCTATTTGCAAATAAAAAGGGTGGATGTGATTTGTCCACATCCACCCTTTAAACAGTTTTTTAACTGGTTTTACCAAGACTGTAAACGTTGCTAATTGGAACTGTAAACATAAATCCAGCTCCAGGTTTAGCCATTGGCTTCATAACTTCTTCAACACCAGCTATAGCTCTTTTTAGTACCTCATCATTTTCTAAAACTGTAAAGATTGTCTTATTGTAAGGATGAGTATTATCCAAAAGATGTCCTAAAGTTGCAAAAAGAGGTACCCCTCGGTTTGAGCTTTCTAAAATGGCACTTCCCATCCCCTGACTATCTAGTATTGTAGCACCTTTAACGCCTGTTTCTACAAACTTGGCCAAAATGTCCTCAAGAAAATCAATCTCATTTAAAACAATAAACAAGGCCAGCACAGAGCATCCCCTCTTTTTTAAGTATTTTATGATACGACCTCAGTTTGCTTAAAAGCTACTTGAGCTTGGTTTACACCATCAATTTCTCCAGCTTTTTCAATCGCAATCTTTGCAAATATCGGACCCGAAACTTCGTATATTAGTACACTAAACATTATAATAGTGGTTATAGGTACTGCATACTCTGGGAGCTGCTGTCTAACTAAAACAGAAAGACCAATCGAGATCCCACCTTGAGGCAATAATCCAAGACCTAAATATTTTTGTACTGTCTCTTCTGCATTAACTGCTCTTGCCCCAGCCCATGCTCCAAGCATCTTCCCTCCTGCGCGACAGAAGATATAAGCAATACCGAGCGCTCCTACTGAAACCAAAATGCTTAAATCCAAGCTAGCACCTGCTAAAGTAAAGAATAAGACATAAACAGGTGAAGCAAAGTCATTTACAGACGAAAACATCCTCTTAGAGTTAGGTAAGAGATTTGCTACTGTAGCACCTATAACTATACACGTTAAAAGAGGAGAAAAGCCAAGGCCTTTAGAAAGGCCAGTAGCAATTGCTATAGTTCCTAGTGACATGCCTTGTAAACTATCTCTGTTTGTGGCTTTTTTGGCAGCATATGCCAAAATAATACCTAGGATAAGACCAATTACAACTGAACCACCAATTTCGACGATGGGTCCAACTAGCATACCTAAAAGAGAGGTCTGCGTTCTGCCAAGAGACAACTTCGCAAGTGCCATAGCTATACCAAAAGCCATAATACCAAAAACATCATCTAAAGCCACAACTGGTATTAGTGTTTTTGTTACAGGTCCATGTGCTTTGTATTGCTGGATAACCAAAAGAGTTGCCGCTGGAGCAGTTGAAGCTGACATAGCTGCAATTACTGCGCTGAATGCAAAAGTTTGCTTGAAAATAAAATACATAACTAAAAAAACAATAAAAATTGCTCCTACTACTTCGGCTAAAGTAATAATAAAGATGGATTTGCCTAGCTTTTTCAATTCCTTAAGAATAAATTCGCTTCCGATACTAAAAGCGATTATTCCAAGAGCGAATTCACTAATAACTGCAAAAGCTTCAACATCACCAGCACTGATAAGCCTTACAAATGAAGGTCCAAGCAATAATCCAAAAACTAGATATCCTGACACATTTGGCAGCTTGAAAAGCCGAGCAATTTTGCCACCTATAAGACCGACTACAAGTACAATACCTAATTTCAAGAGTACATCCAATCAAACTTCCTCCACATCATAATATAATAACTTATGACGTTTTTTGCGCAAACCTTTTTCGCCTTTTTTTCTTACAGTCTGATTTTAAAAACAAAAAAGCGCATAAACTAGCCCGTTATGGCTACGTCATACGCTTGGTGTACTCCTATGGGGTTAGCTGACGGGTTAGGACGCCCAAGTCGCCCCTCTAAAAAAGATTCACCCCTAAAACCGGTGTCCCCCACTACCATTAGATATTCGGAGATTACTAAATTTATCATACCATATTCTACAGAACTGTCAATTAAAACAGATGTTGGAATCTCATGAGTCAAGTCCATAATCTTGTGTAAAATTTTAGATACAATGTTTTGGTAGCCAAGTTATATCTTGAGCAAGGTATCTCAATATAGGCACCGTCAATATCAGGCACTTTTTTTATTTCTGCTTCGAACTAATAAATTTTATCATTCATTTTTGATCACCTTATTATCGATCTGCTCCGATTAGATTGTCTCCTTAATTATGAGCTCAATTGTGTTGTAGAGGATACCATCAAATGTGAAATCACACTGTTATTTTCTTTGTAAAGCAAATCAATCTATTGACTTCCCTAAAACCGACACTAAGATGAAAATCATAACTGGTCTGATTGTCGTGTTCGCAGTCGCTTGCTATCTCTCTACAACCTTTGGATAAGCCCCACTTTTCACATTCAACTAAAAAAGCTGAAGCAACCCCTTGCTTTCGAGGCTCTGGAGTTACATAAATACCTTCTAAGTATGCGACTTTCCCGCCACCTGTACCTTCGACATAGTCATGCCTCAGGGAACAATGTGCAAAACCGATGCACTTATCAAGTTCAAATCCTAAAAAAAAGATCTGATTTTCATCTTCAATTAGGTTCTTATTTTCAACTAATAAGTCATCAAAGTTAGTGTCCTTATAAAGTAATAGCGTTTGCTCTGTCACAAGCTGAAGATCATCAAGGGAAGCCTTCCTAATATCCATCTTACACCTCACTAAATTAAGTCTTTCTATAGTAGTGCATCAAAAGGATAGAGCAGAATACGCAAAACCCCAATCAGAACTGTTTTGTACCAGAAAACAGGTAGGGGAGCTACTTTGGTTTCATCAAGTGAAAGCTCTTCTTTATAGGGTATGCTCTGTCTGGCTAGCTCTGTCATGCTTTGTGCTAGGTTTTCTGCAAACCCTTCGCTATCTATGACAACCATGCTTTCTGTACTTAAAAAAGAACTGCGAGGGTCTATATTAAATGAGCCCACTACACTTAACCTCATATCAAAAACGTAAGATTTAGCATGGATAGAACCAGTTCCATGGTACTCATAAATCTCGGTCACCTGTTTGGCTATGCTATCACGATGTTTTAAATAGCCAGAAATAGCAAAATAGTTAGGAGAAGACGCTTTGGAATTTGTTAAACAATAAATCTCTACGCCATCTTGACCTCTGCCTAGATAAGACCTCATATGCGTGCTAGGAATAATATAAGGACTTTGAATTAAAACACTATCTTTAGCAGCAGCAAACATGGCATTTAGCTCAGATAATATCCAAGGTTCTTTATTCATTCTTCGGAGTGGATTGGTAATCAAACTGATTTTTCGGGTTGGATGCGCATACTGATCCCAATCAATTTTATCTCTAAAGCTCTCTGGATGCTCAAGTCTAACTGTTGCTAAATTGTTAAGAAGCAGTTTATGCCCCTGCCAAGCTTCTGATTGATATCTAACCGGAACAGTCTTGTCTTTCTCAACAGTATAAGAATGCGACCAAAGACAATTAAAGTAATCCGCAAACTGACTCAGTACACTTTCATGATAAAAATCAGGCTCAGTATTATAGATAAGTACATCTCGATCTTTTACGATTTTCCCCTGAAAATTCTCAACAAAATACCGATCACCTATGTTCCTGCCTCCTATAATTACATAAGTGTTGTCTACAATAATAAACTTATCATGCAATCGGTTGTTAAAAGTCCAAGGATTAAATAAATTAAGTGGCTCATAAAACTTAATCGTGATATTCGGATGATTAACTAAAGCCCAATACGTTGTTCTTTCATGTCCACGTAAATTATGAAAAACGCTATCGAACAAAAGCTGTACCTGCACGCCTCGCTCGGCAGCCTCTAAAACAACGCCATAAAAAACATCACTAGATGTCCCGTTATCAATAGCATGGTAGGCAATTTGCAAAGAATCCTGAGCATTTTCGATCATATAGATACGGCTGGTACCAGACAAAACACCATTTTCAATAATAACAGCCTTATCTGGGCCAACTGTTTCGCCCAAAAAACGTTCTGCATTTACCTGGCTTAAATACTTCTTTCCATCGGGGCGATGGAAAAGAAATACAAGCGCTCCGCCCACTAGCAAATATACTAAGAACAATATTGCAAAATGGCTAGCCCACCTAAAAATTTTCTGACACATAGTTAACCTAACCTTTCAAAACTCATGGCTTAATATCTGACTCCCTCAATTTAAAGGCTTTGTCAGAAATTGGCATTGCTTATGTTGTTTAAGTATCCCGCCTCTTTCTACAAGGCATTTTTTGGAGTTTAAATACGTAGATAACCTCTAAAACAAAATTCCTCTTGTTATATTGCTATGAGCTGATAGTCTGCATTGTTTCCCATTATTCTTTATTGCTTAAAATTTCTCTAAAGATCTCACGCGTTTTATCTGCTTCTTCCATGTTAAAAATCGTTATACCTTTATCGGTTTCAAGATAAATGAACGGCGTCTTTTTCACATTTACAAATAATTTCACGTTGCCTAGTTCTGTTGTCATAAAATGGCCTTTTAAGTTTGAACCTACAGCAGAACCATTGGTACGCCTTTCTATAGTTGGCAGTTTATCTTCCAAACTAACTGTCTTGATGGATTCCCATGTGTAAGTGTCACCATAGAGACCGTGGATTCGTACCCCTTCTTCAACAATACTCACTTTTGCTTGCCGAGTTGAAAAAAAAAGTAAGACAAAAACTATAGCTAAGGTAATAACCCATTTCCAAACTTGGTACGTGTCAGAGTTATCATACACGTTTTTGTCAAACTTACGAGCAGTGATTAGCAGATATGCTGTGGAAATACCTAAGAACAAAATGGCTATCGTTAGAGCTGATTTTAAACCTAAGCTATTAAGTAAACCCAACATTATAAAAACGCCACCATTTAGATATAAGTATATACCCATTAGACGACCAAGACCTTCTATATCCACATTGGTCTTTTTCTCTTTTGACATGGTATTATAACCTGAAATAAGAAAGTGCCACCTAAATACATGAACTGCTAGCCCTATAAGAATAAAAAACACACCAATTAATAGATAAATCCACATCTCGTTTCCCCCTCGTTTTACATATTGCTTAACGCGGCTTATAGCTACTTGGATTATTTAATCTAAGAATAGTCCTCTACAATATAGCAAAAACAGTGTAGAGGACTCTGATTTATTTCAAATTGCTATGCATTTACTATTTCCATAAACTCAGTACCTGTAATTGTTTCCTTTTCATATAGGTGTTTTGCAAGCTCATCTAGTTTTCCCCTGTTATCCATTAGAATCTTTCTAGCTTTTTCGTGTTGTTTATTTATTATTGCTACAACCGCTTTATCGATCTTTGCCTGTGTTTCAGCAGAACAAGCTAGCGATGTATCCCCGCCCAAATACTGGTTGTTAACGGTTTCCATAGCTACCATGCCAAATTCCTCACTCATACCAAAACGGGTAATCATTGCTCTAGCAAGCTTTGTTGCTTGTTCTATATCATTAGAAGCACCAGTAGTCATTGAACCAAGAGCTACTTCCTCTGCAGCTCTTCCCCCTGTAAAGGTCGCTATTCTATTTTCAATCTCTTCTTTACTCATTAAGTAGCGATCTCCTTCGTCTACTTGCATAGTATAACCCAAAGCACCGGAGGTACGAGGAATAATTGTGATTTTCTGTACAGGAGCAGAGTTGGACTGTTTCGCAGCTACTAAGGCATGGCCGATTTCGTGATAGGCTACAGCCCACTTTTCTTCATCAGATAGGATAGCATTTTTCTTTTGATAGCCAGCAATAACAACCTCAATACTTTCTTCTAGGTCAGCTTGAGTAACTAGGTAGCGGTTATCACGTACTGCGCGAAGTGCAGCTTCATTTATGATGTTAGCAAGCTCTGCACCAGAGGCTCCGGAAGCCATACGAGCGATCTTATTAAAATCCACATCCTCTGCCAATTTAGTTTTCTTAGCGTGGACTTTTAAAATCTCTTCTCTGCCTTTTAGATCAGGGAGATCCACAGGCACGCGTCGATCAAATCTTCCAGGACGCGTCAGTGCAGGATCTAGAGATTCTGGTCTATTAGTAGCTGCCAAAATTACAACACCAGTGTTTTCTTCAAATCCATCCATTTCAGTCAAAAGCTGATTGAGAGTTTGCTCCCTTTCATCATTGCCTCCAAAATTACCATCACGCTTTTTTCCAATAGCGTCTATTTCGTCTATGAACACTATACAAGGAGCTTTTTCTTTTGCTTGCTTAAATAGATCCCTAACTTTTGATGCACCCATACCAACAAACATCTCTACAAATTCCGACCCCGCAATGGAAAAGAAAGGGACATTGGATTCACCAGCCACAGCCTTTGCAAGCATGGTTTTACCGGTACCTGGAGGTCCTACTAACAAAACGCCTTTAGGCATTGAAGCACCTATTTCCTTATACTTCTCCGGATTGTGCAAGTAGTCTACTATTTCGGTTAAGCTTTCTTTGGCCTCATCTGCCCCTGCCACATCGCTAAATTTAATGCCTTCTAGAGACTGGACATAGATTTTGGCATTAGATTTACCAAAGGTCAAAGCGTTGCCACCACCAGCTTTATTCATAAATTTTTTAGCCATATACTGACCTACACCAATAATGATGATTATTGGTAAGACCCAACTGAGCAATATACTTAAAAAAGGCGACATTTGTTCGATTATTTCACTTGTAAACTCAGCACCAGAACTATATAGCCTATCTACAAGACCTGGATCATTCATAATACCAGTCTTATAAAGCACTGTATTCTCCTTGTTAGTGAATATTATCTGGTTGTGCTGAACCTGAACTTGACCAATTTGACTATTTTCAGTCATGGACATAAACGTTCCATAGTCAACCTCACGAATTTGACGCTGCAAAATCCAAGGTAATACTATAAAATTAAACAACATTAGTATCAGCATAAAGATTCCATAATAAAAAATCAGTGGTTTTCGTGATCTTTGAACTTCATCCATGATCTATCGCTCC
>JAQVYS010000014.1 GCA_028708605.1 Bacillota bacterium | reverse complement strand
AAAACTGTTTAATGCCTTAAAGTACTTCCTCTGACATGATTCTTATAATAGCTTTAGCAAGCTTTTCTGGATCGTGTCTTGCAAAATCATTAGAACTAGCTAAATCTTTTAAAACGATTTTTACGCTAAGTAAATCTAGTTTTTCTAAATCTACTGCAACTGGAAACGCCCCGTCTTCTTTATATCGCTTTTTAGTCTCGTCACTAAAATCAGCGTTATTTATTAACACATAATCTACTAAATCAATAATAGAAAGATGTTCTAAAATCGCATTCAGATGATCACTTGCTGTATATCCTGTAGTTTCACCAGGCTCGCTCATTACGTTTACTACATATAAAACAGGTGCTTTACTCATTTTTATTGCCTCAGCTATACCTGGTACAAGAAGATTAGGCAAAATCGAGGTATACAAGCTTCCAGGGCCAAGTATAATAAAATCAGCGTTATCAATGGCCAAAAGTGCTGCAGGGTTTGGTGAGGAAGTATCTGGTACCAAACTTACTTTTTCAATCTTTACTCCCCTTTTATTAATTGCAGATTCTCCGAAAACCTCACTACCATCTTCGTAGGTTGCTTTTAAGCCAATGCTATCTAACGTGGATGTCATTACCCTGCCTCTTACATTCAAAACCCTGCTAAACTCCCTTACAGCTGTTTCAAAGTCTCCTGTAACTTCACTCATCGCAAGAATAAACAGATTACCAAAATTATGTCCTTCTAATCCCTCTCCGGCTTTAAACCGATAATCAAACAAAGATTTCATAAGTGGCTCTGTATCAGCTAAAGCGAGGAGACAACTTCTAATATCTCCAGGCGGAACTAAACCCCATTCTCTGCGGATGCGACCTGAAGAGCCTCCATCATCTGCTGCTGTAACAACAGCAACAATATTGTTGGTATAGTTTTTTAAACCTCTTAAAAGAGTAGCTAAACCAGTCCCACCTCCAAATGCTACAACCTTTGCGCCGTTTTTAAATGACTTATCATCTAAGCACTCTTGAGCTGTCTCTAAACTGTCTGTGACTCCAAGGGGTTGTATTAACTTTTGGATAGTACATCCTAATACATATAAGCCTGTAAGCAGTAATAGTATCGCAAAGAAGACTAAAGTCTGCTTTGGAAAATACAAGGTAAAGTACTCTAGTAGACTTATTTGATTAGATTCAAATACAGATGTCAAAACTAGTAGCACAAGAGAAAAAATCACAAAGCATATGCCCAGCAGACTAAAAGTTACCGATCTAATTGGTTCTTTTTTTAAAAAACAAAACTTAGGCTTTCCACTTTTTTTATTACTAACCATGTTTGCCACTCCGAGGTTCTAAGTCTCTGTGTTCTACAACACAGGTATACCCTTTTTTCTTGAGACTCTCTCCTAACCACATTGCCACAGAAACAGAGCGGTGTTTACCTCCTGTGCATCCAATTGCAATACATAGCTGAGCCTTACCTTCCGTGATATAGTTAGGAATTAAAAAATAGCAAAACTCATTGAGCTTATCTAGAGCTGTGTTGGTTATTGGATGAGCCCTTAAATAGTCTTCGATTACCTGCTCTGTACCATTATGAGATCTTAGTTCATCTACCCAATAGGGATTTGGTAAAAACCTCACGTCAAAGACAAGATCAGCGTCTAGAGGAAGACCATATTTATAACCAAAAGAGATGATATTAATAAACATTCTCTCTTTTTGATCTTGCTCTAGCCAATTAGAAAGAACGCTCTTAAACTCAGCAGTACTTAAGAAAGAGGTATCGATGATTTTATCGGCTCTTGCTCTGATGTCTCGTAGTTTCCTTTTTTCAAGGTCAAGGCTCTCTAAAATACCACCACTTTCGCCTTCACTACTTAAAGGATGACGCCGGCGACTTTCTTTATACCTTCTAACTAAAACCCCATCCGAAGCCTCTAAAAAGAGTATCTCACATCCTATGCCTAATTCTTCAAGGCTTTTTAGTGCTTGGAACAAATGATCAAAGAATTGACCACCTCTAACATCGCTGACAAGCGCTACTTTACTTACTTGTCCAGTTGACTGAATAACTAACTCTGCAAATTTAGGGATAAGAAGGGGGGGAAGGTTGTCTACACAAAAGTAGCCAAAGTCTTCGAGCACCTTTAGAGCTAAGGATTTCCCTGCTCCTGAGAGGCCTGTAACGATAATGAATTGCTTTTTGCTCAAACCTTTTCCCTCCTATCTCTCTGTTTTAATACTTATCTCTCTTCTAAGATTGAAATACCCGTTGGAGCGCTAACTACAACAACCTGATCATTTTTAGTTCCTAAAAAATTCCCACTTGCCACATCAACGAGTCCCCAACCAACTGAGACAGATGTGCCCACATGCTCTAGTTGAGCGTTGTTTCCTAATTCAAGTCTATAGAGATTGACAGCACCACTATCATCACCAACTAAAAGTGTATCTCCTAAATGACTTAAAGCAAAAATAGGTTGTGGGCGTAAATTAGCAGTTACGATAGGCTTTAGGTCTTGCAGTACCACTACCTGCCCCTGTTTATATCCACTGCCTACTTCGATCACAATTTCTGCAAGCCTGTCACCTGTAAAATCGAGAGCAGTGATTGCTCTAATATTTCCAAGACCTTTGGTTTCATTAGCCTTTGCTAATTTACCTCCTTGATATTTATAAACAACAACGTTCTTGTCTATTGTATCTTTTAGCAATTCGTGGACAGAAGTAAGAATAAGTTCTGTTTTCCCGTCTCCATCTATGTCTCCTGCAGTCACTTCCATGATGCCTGTTATGCCTGTGCCTGAGGCTATTTCCTTTAGTCCTTTTACCTCTACTTTGTAGATCTTCCAAAGATCTTCTGCCAGAACAACTACCTCCTGATCTCTTGATGTAAAGCTACCAAATGCACACATTAAATTAGAACCTCTCTCGTAGAAATTCTGACTTTCCCAGATCACATCTACCTTCTTGTTTTTTATTTCAACCAAAGCAACCTTTGCCTCAACTTTTTCATAGTTTTTACCCCAAACAAGCAATCTATCAGGAGATCCCTCAATAGTTTCAATCCCAAGTACTGCATCATAGACAAATCTATCTGAAGACCAAGTTTTTCTTAATGCATAGGAAGGTACTGCATTTAATATCATAAGCAATATGACAAAACATGTGTATCTAATTAGTTTATGCTTAAATTTCAAAAATTTTTTCATTTTACTCAACCCTTTCAACCGCAAATACTCTTAACATGCAATATTTTGGTCTTCTTCTTTCGCAATGTTTTTCCTGCACTTAAAGAGGTTGTAAGCATAAATTACCTGATGTTAGAGCCATAATAGACTAGAGATCCATTCCAAGTAAAAAAGGAGGCAGGACAGTGTTTTCTAATTCAGCACAAAAGCCTGACCTGACTGAGATAAATCATCCTCTTATATACAAAGGACAAGAGTCTGAACTGCCTTCAGGGTACAATAAAGACTGCTTAGTAGCGATGCCTAGAGATCCTTATTGGTTATTTTGTTACTGGGATTTTAATGAGCAAACTTGGCAAAAATTGACAGATTACCAAAATAATATTTGTACGCTTAGAATTCGCTCGAAAGACACAGAATTACTTAAGGTTCCAGTCTCTTTGTTAGCAAAAAGCTGGTATGTTCATGGAAATTTTGCAGGTCTACCTCTAACAATCGACTTGGGTATAGAAACTCAAGACGGCTATCTGCCCTTTTTGACATCAAACATCGTCAATATGCCACCAGATTCTATTTCTCAAAAAACCGATGAACTCTGGCTTTCTATTGATGAACTCTATCTGGATGAATACTACACCAAAATTGGCGCGTCTCCCCTTTTCTGGCAAAAAGAAGGAAAAAAGAAAGCTCAGTACATGGCAAGTCCTATGCCACTTAAAGAGGCCAAACAAAAAGAACACTTACTCGTCTGTGATACTGATTTGATCGTCTATGGAAAAACTACTCCTGGATCAGTTCTTTTACAAAACGAACAAACTGTACCAATTGACACAAACGGAAATTTCCAAATGAAATTAAAGCTAAATGAAGGTCTCCAAAACATCGAGCTTGTCTCCTACGCAAAAAATGGTTTAGTAAAATCTAAAATAATAACGATAAAGAGAGGTTAATAAAGTGACTAAAGGCTATCTTGCAATCGTCTTACATGCACATCTACCTTACGTTAGAGATCTAGGTCCTGATGGTGCACTTGAAGAAGATTGGTTATACGAAGCAATCATTGAAACCTATATACCTCTTATTAGAATCTTAGAGAAGCTAGAAGCAGATAGGCTTTCCGTAAGATTGGGGTTATCTATAACCCCGCCTCTTTTAAATATGCTTTCTGACAAAATACTGTTAAAGCGCTTTTTAAAAAGGCTTGATTTGCTAATCGATATGTCCTTCCAAGAGGTAGCGCGTACCAAAGACTCTTATCCTTTTTGTGAAACAGCTGAATTATACCAAGAGATCCTTAAGGATACCAAAAAGCGTATAAATGGCTCGGAAAATTACGTCAGTTCTAGGTTTGCTCACTTTCAAAAGATAGGATTAATTGAGATTTTAGCATCTTGCGCAACACATGGGTATCTGCCGTTACTGAATGTTGTACCACAATCTCAAAAAGCACAGATCAAAGAAGGTATCAACGAATATCACCGGTTTTTTCAAAAAGATCCAGTCGGGTTTTGGCTCCCTGAATGCGGGTATACACCTGGTGTAGATAAATACCTCGCAGATGCAAACATCCGTTATTTTCTTACAGACACCCATGGGGTTTTAAATGCAGATACAAGGCCGCGTTACGCAACTTATGCGCCTATCTACACACCAAATGCCGTAGCTGCTTTTGCAAGGGATTTTGAATCCTCTAAACAGGTTTGGTCGGCAACTGAAGGCTACCCAGGAGATTTTGATTACAGGGACTTCTACCGCGATATTGGCTTTGACTTAGACTACAAATACTTAAAGCCTCTTTTAGAACCTATTGGGATTAGAAAAATGACAGGTTTTAAGTATCACCGCATCACAGGAAAATCCGATCACAAAGAGCCTTATAATCCCATGCATGCCGCTTACAAAGCGAAATTGCATGCCGCAAATTTTGTTTTTAATAGAGAAGCCCAGGTAAACTACTTAAGTTCTGTAATGGACAGACCTCCTATACTAGTTGCACCTTATGATGCAGAGCTATTTGGGCACTGGTGGTTTGAAGGGCCGCTGTTTTTAGAGGAAGTGCTTAGGCTTACTTGTCAGTCTCCTACCTTGCAGCTATTGACTCCCTGTGATTACCTAAAGAAGCATCCTACAAACCAAGTCGCTACGCCTTCTAGCTCGAGCTGGGGGTATAACGGTTATAATGAGGTCTGGCTAGAGAACTCTAATGATTGGATCTATCCTCACTTGCACGAAGCGAGCATCTTACTAAACGAGCTGGCAAAAAGGGGTAATCCGACGACACTTAAAAAAAGAATCTTAAACCAAGCATCTAGAGAACTTCTGCTGGCTCAGAGTTCTGATTGGGCCTTTATCATGAAAACAGGTACCGTAGCAGAATATGCCATAAGAAGAACCAAAGAGCATCTTAAAAATTTTAATGACCTCTTAGTTCTTTATGATACTGCTGATCCTAACCTTGAAAACTTAGAAAGGTTAGAAAAGTTAAATGCTATATTCCCTGGGATCGACTACCGAATATTTGCTTAAAAGACCGAGGCACAAGCCTCGGTCTTTTATTGAATCATCTCTTGTATTTTACTGACTAACTCCTCTGCAACCTCCATGCTGCTTCCTTCTACGGTTAAATGTAAAAGTGGTTTATGCTCATCAGGTTGCAGATATAAAAATGAATTGTCGTCCCTAAAATAGAGACCTGCTTCATTTTTAGAGTTTTCACCGTACTGAGATGCAAACCTTAACATAGCTCCACTACGATTTTCTAGAGGACAGTTAAGTTCGCGCACAATCTGAGTTTTTTTAGGTAGCTCCTCAACGATTTTATAAAGAGGCTCGTCCTTATTTCTGCAAAAAAGAGTGATGAATCTAAAGGCATCATGCCAAGGTAGCGAAGACTCGTCTGTGTAGCATAGTCCTGGTCTAATACGTTGAATATGTCCTCCCAACTCAGAGGCTATCTCTTCCAATGCACTAGTTGAACCCAAAGGTACTTTAATCGTCTTTGGAGTATGTTTAAGTGAAAGATAGACGCTAGCTGCTTCAAGCTCAGCTTGAGTCAGTTCATGACCTTTTTCATCCCATATTCTACAGTATTCTCCTGATGCTGATATTTGAGCCCTTAAGCCTAGGTGTTCTTTAGGGCCTAGCTCTTCAAGAAGACTTCTGCCTGCAGGCGAATCGCAAACAGTGTCTTTTGGGACGACGAAATCCTGATAATGGCTTAAATAACTTATAAACTGACTGGGGTTATAATAGACTTTTCCCGGCTCTAGATCAGGGTTTAAACCGTCTCCTGACTTAACTAGGTTTTCTATCTTTCGCTCTTTATTGGCATCAATGTAGCAGCCCTTAGCATCAAAGAAACGAACTGTCACATACTCGCCTTCGCTAAAAACATAGAACGCACCATCTGTCTCTGAATTTGTCACTTCCAATCTAAAAGACGGCACAACTTGCTCCCCGAAATCTACGACATCGGCCCCTTTACTATTAACTCCTAAGCTTAGGACTTTCTGGACAAACTCCGCTTTATCGTCCCCACTACAAGCTGAAGCTATGACACTTGCTCCTAGTACCTCTGCAAAGGCGACTCCCGTTTTAATTAGTATATCAACGGTTAGATCACGATGTAGCTTACCCCTTAGACCTTTTTGCGTAAAGAGCTGACCTCTTTCAATGGAGCCATGAATTAAATCAGTATTAACAACGGACATTGGTCCGACGGTTTTGCCTGGATAAACCTTCACCCTCGGAGTCAAAATAGACCTTTCGCCAATTTGCGTCTCCTCTGCCACAATAGTGCTTTCCAAAAGTCTGGACCCTTCTCCGATATAAGCTCTTTCGTCAATGATACTTCCCTCAGCAATGACTCGTGGTCCTAAATAAGCTTTGCCCCCAACTATCGAATGGCTAATCTCAGAGTCTTCTCCGATAACTGCACCTTCACCCACCACCGCATATGGCCCAATTTTTGCTTTAGCCCCAATCTTTGCACCCTTTAGTATGCTTACGGGCTGTACAACTAGAGCGGCAGGATCGATCTTTGCCTCTTCATCGATATAGGCGTTTATGCCTTGAACCTTTTTGTTTAAGACATCAAAATGTGATTCCCGGTACTGCATAATACTACCCACATCAGACCAATAGCCTTCGGCGATATAACCAAGTAAAGGCAGACCTGCCTTAAGTAGTGCAGGAAAGAGGTCTTTACTAAAATCATAACTCCTACCAGCTGGAATATAGCTTAAGACTTCAGGCTCTAAGATGTACATCCCAGTGTTTACTGTATCGCTAAAGACTTCTCCCCATGTCGGCTTTTCGAGAAATCTTGTTACTTTCCCATCTGCATTTGTTAAGACCACGCCATATTCCAACGGCTCGGCAACTCTTGTAAGCACAATTGTTGCTATGGCACCTTTTTTTCGGTGAAAAGCTATAGCCTTTTTAAGATCAATATCAGTTATTGAGTCGCCTGATGCGACTACAAAACTGCTGCGCAAGAAACCAGCTGCTTCTTTAACGCTTCCTGCTGTACCTCGGGGTTCTCTTTCAACGGTAAAATCTACAATCCGATCTTGCACACTTACGTGATCGATGATTGTCTGCGGTAGGTGAAAAAGAGTAATAATATGTTCTTTAATACCGTTTTCTTCGAGATGGTTTAAGACATGATCGATCATTGGTTTTCCCATAAATGGAACGAGGGGTTTAGGTTTTAAACAAGTCAGTGGCTTAAGCCTTGTCCCCATTCCACCTGCCATGATTACTGACTTCAAGAAGTCTACCTCCCAACTCCTGGCGCATGCTCCAACCACTAGCCTGCGCTGACCTTATAACTTCTCTATATACATCGCTTGTGCTTCTTGCAACCTTGTCCCATGTGTAATGATTCGCTTCCTTTTTCCCTTCTGTAGCCAAGCTTTGCGCAAGATTAAAGTCTAGCAAAACATCTGACAAAGCTCTAGTTAATGCGCGGCTATTTCCTGATGGAAACTTCAGTCCGGTTAATCCATGCTCAATCACTTCGCCAAGCCCACCTGTATCACTGACGATAACAGGTTTTCCTAACGCCATAGCTTCCAGCGCTACTATTCCAAAAGGCTCGTAGAGGCTAGGGAAGACTGCAACATGACAGAGATGATATAGATGGTTTCGTGTTTGATCATCTACAAACCCAGTAAAACAGACCTTATGCTCTAAACCCAGCCTTCTTGCGTAATCCCTAAGATACATCTCTTCTGGACCTTTGCCGACAATAATCAGTTTTGCCTCTGGAACTGCATGGAGCAATTCCCTAAAGGCATCTATGACTAACCAAACACCCTTTTCTCTTACTAATCTACCTACAAAAAGAACTATTTTTTCATCTGGCCGTGCATACTTACTGCGTATCTCAGACTGATCCCCTGAATCCGACGCTTTAAGCTTATTTGGATCTATTCCATTTGGGATTGCTCTAAGCTTATCTTTTGGCAAACCGAAGATATGCTGGACTTCTCTTTCCATATAGCGGCTACAGACAATCACTTGCCAAGCCTCATAACAAAGCCACCACTCAAGGTCTGAAATATGACGTTGTAAGTCGCTATGAAGACCATTATTTCTACCAAATTCAGTAGCGTGAATTGTAGCAATAAGAGGTAGCCTCAGTGCATGTTTAAAAAGCTTCCCGGCATACGCTCCAAGCCAATCGTGAACATGAATTACATCGTATTGGACATTTGAGTTTAAGAGCTCACTAATCACTCTTTCTACCATGTTTAAGTTAAGAAGCATGACGCTTTCTACAAAATCTCGACTTGGAGGTTGATGTGGGAGTGCTCGCAAAACCTCTACGCCTTCAACTATCTCTCTTTCTTGTAACTTTGGAGTTTCTGCAGTGACTACAGTAACTTGATGCCCCAACTTTACCAGACCTTCAGATAACCCTTCGACATGTCTGCCTAGTCCTCCAACAATTTTCGGGGGATATTCCCAGCTCACCATGAGTATACGCATAGATTCACCTGCTTTGACTTATTCTGGCAGGATCCACCTGACCTAATTCCATCTAGTAATGCTGCCTTTTGTAGTATGCTCTCTTCTTTTAAACTTTAGACTTAAGTTAAAGGGAAATCCCCGTTTCCTGTAAAAAAAGCAGCCTCCTAGTGCAAAAAGCAGCAAAACTAATATAAGCCATAATAAACATAAGTGGTAGGGGTTTGTGTCGCCTCGATGGTTTTGAAAATAAAAGACTCCGGACTTTAGCTGCTCCTGTTGCCTTACCTTGCCAAAACTAGGTGCTAAGATATCCACAAACGGCCAGCTTCCCCCCCCACCAAATTCCCACTCTGTATTTTTGACCAATACTTCCCTAAAGAGATCTCGGCCAAAGGCATCGTAGCTCCCTACTAAAACAGCATATTGCCAGCTTCTTTTAGGTACGTGCAAGTTTTCAAGGGGAATGTAGGCGCGAATAGTTTGAGGATCAATAGTTTCTACAATTAACTGCGCTTGGATGTTGCCTTCATAATCTCTTAAATTACTTAAAGACCAAGGGGCTATTCTTACTACGTAATCATAAGGCTGATTCAGTTCAAAACCTAAAGGATCGTAGCGTTTTACACCAGTACCGTTTCCTGTGTTAATAAAGACAAGAATATGCTGATGAAAAAATCCTTCTGGAGCTTTCCAAGGATTAGTTATCTGGCTAAAGCTTAGATCAAAAAGGAGATACTCCCCATCAATTGACACAGTAAAACTAGTTAAATCAAATAAATCTCTGTATGGTGCAAAAGCATCATGAGTTGGGTAAACTAAACTTCCCATACCATAATCATCACCGCTGCGATCTGCCATCTCAAAAATCAGTTCTGTCCCACTTACAGGGGTTGTTGTAAATATTAATAAAATCAACATCCAGATCATTGTTCCACCTCCAAAAAAAACACAGTTAGCTTTTAGAAAGCTCACTGTGTCTGTATGCAATAAATTATGGTTTTAGACCTGGAAATTGTCTAGCTTCTGCTCGAAAATGCACGAACTGTCCTGCAAAAATCTATCTTGTTACTTTAAGAACACTCTTTTTTTTGTGTCGCTCTAAAGCTAAGTTTATTAACTCACATACTAACTCCCCATAGGTAAAGGGAGTAGGACTTTTTTCCCATAGTTTTGGATACATGCTTATCGGAGTAAAGCCAGGCATAGTGTTGATCTCGTTTAAGAGGATCTTACCAGTCTCTTTTTCAATTAAAAAGTCAACGCGTGCAAGCCCTGTGGCTCCTACCGCTCTAAAAGCCTTAATTGAGAGTTCCTGTACAAGGTTAATCTGTTTCTCAGAGAGGTCTGCTGGAATCTCAAGCTTTGAACTTAGAGAATTGTACTTTGAGTCATAAGTATAAAACTCACCATCTGGGATAATCTCTCCTGGAATAGAAACCATTAGTCTATCCCCACCTAAAACGCTACACTCAATCTCTCTGGGGTTTTTTACAGCCTCTTCAACAACAACTCTTGTGTCATATAAAAAAGCAATTTTTAATGCTTCCTCTAATTGTCTGCGATCTTTAGCCTTATTAATCCCTACAGAGGAACCTAAATTTGCAGGCTTAACAAAGCAAGGATAGCCAATCTCTTTCTCTACATAATCTAGGTCCATCGCCTCTAAGAGTATGGTTTTCGGGGTTGGAAGACTTGCATCCCTAAACAGAGCTTTCATGACTGCCTTATCCATACCACATGCTGAGCCTAATACGCCTGAACCCACGTATGGTAGGCTCGCTAATTCTAATAGTCCCTGTATTGTACCATCTTCACCCTTTGGTCCGTGTAAAACAGGAAACACAAGATCAATTGGAAGTTCCTTGTTGTCTTCAACTAGCCATAGCCCTTTTGATGGCTTCGGAAGTATAGTTACTTCTCTGCCATCTTCTAAACTCCAGACTCCAGCCAAAGAAATAATAACATTTATAGTTTCAAATCCCTGATTTTGCAGAGCTTTAGAAATTGAACTCCCTGATACAAGCGACACGTCGTGTTCGCCTGATTGCCCACCCATTAAAACAGCTATTTTCATCTTAGCGGCCTCTGCCTAACCCCCTTTGAAATGTCTACATACATTATATGAAAGCCAGGACGCTTACATTTAAAAGTCCTGGCCTCTTATGCTTTATACTATATGGATCTTTAGAAGATTTGTTGATCCGGGAGTGTCAGTTTTAACACCCGCAGTGATAGCAATGAGATCGCCTTCGCGAATAATGCCACTGTTTATACCAGCTTCAACAGAAACATCAATCATACTATCAATATCAGTAGTTTTAGGGACTAACAGTGCTTTTATACCCCAAACCAGACATAGTTTGCGCATAACTTTGTCTGAGGGAGTTGCAGCAAGAACCATAGCTTTAGGTCTAAACCTAGATACCTTTTTGGCTGTTGAGCCTGATTGTGTGGAGGTAATAATAGCCGCAGCATTTAACTCATTTGCTGATTGAACTGTAGCATGACTAATAGCCTCTGCAACGGAAATATCACCAATATTAGATCTAACATTAGTAATTTGTAGTGATTTTTCGATTTCAATAGCAGTTTTATTCATAACTTTCACAGCTTCAATAGGAAACTCTCCAACAGCGGTCTCACCAGAGAGCATAATAGCATCTGTTCCATCTAAAATAGCATGTGCTACGTCTGTAACTTCAGCTCTAGTTGGTCTCGGACTCTTTTTCATAGACTCAAGCATTTGCGTTGCTGTAATAACAGGTTTTCCTGCTGCATTACATTTTTTAATAATATCCCTTTGAATAATTGGCACTGTCTCAGCTGGAATTTCTACACCAAGATCGCCTCTGGCAACCATTATGGCATCCGCCTCTGCAATAATCTCATCTAAATGTTCTAAAGCCTCTTGTGATTCAATTTTTGCTATAAGGTCAATATCTGCATTATATTGCTTAAGGACTTCTCGGACTTCATGCACATGGGATGCTTGACGGACGAAGCTAATAGCTAGATAGTCTATTTCTGCCTCTACTGCAAATTTGATATCTTCTAAGTCTTTATCTGTAACAGCAGGTAAGTCAATCTTAACTCCAGGGAGTGAGACACCTTTTCTGGGTCCGAGCTCACCGCCAATTTCAACTGAACATACTAATTCATCATCTTTATTTTCAATAACTTTTAACTCCAAAAGACCATCGTCTAAAAAGATCGTATTACCTTTGCCTACATCACGAAGTAGGTAAGGATAATTGATCGTAAACCTTCTTGCGTTGCCAACAATAGGTTCTGAGGTGACATTTACAATGCTACCTCTAGCAAGATAGACCTTATCAGCTTCCATTTCTCCTACGCGAATCTTTGGACCTTGAAGGTCAGCCAAAAGTGCTATCGGAGTTCCAGTTCTTGCTGATGCGTTTCTCAAGTTTTTTATTCGGTTTTCATAAACATCTCCACTACCATGTGAAAAATTCATTCTTGCTACATTCATTCCAGCTTTAATCAGTTCAATTTGCATCTCCGTAGATGCTGAAGCTGGGCCAATTGTACAGACAATTTTAGTTTTGCGCAAAAAAACACCTCCAGTAATCAGAGAAAATATACCAGGTAAACCTATGAAACTTTACTAAGACCTACACGCTTGCTAAAAGATTTGCAAGCTCAATAAACTCTTCTTTAACAGTCTTCTTTTGAGTAAGAGCATATTCAAGGTCGACTCGGACTATTTTCCCATCTTTGGTGGCAACCATTTTACCTGTGTCTTTTTCGTATAATGCCTTAGCTGCCTCTGCTCCGAGTCTGCTGGCTAAAAGCCTATCATTGACTGTGGGCGAACCTCCCCTTTGAATGTGTCCAAGGATCGTGACCCTTGTTTCAATATTGGTTTTTTCATTAATGTAATTTGCAACACGAAATGCTGAAGAATCATAAACGCCACGACCCTTTGGATCTCCGCCTACACCCTCAGCTACAATAACCACAGCGTGAGATTTAGCTTGGTCATGGCTCTTTTGGACTTTTTTGCAAACTGCATCATAGTCCGGTTCAATCTCAGGGATTAAAATAACCTCAGCGCCTCCGGCAAGACCAGAACTCAGAGCAAGATCTCCACAGTTTTTACCCATAACCTCTACGACAAAGGTCCGCTCGTGGCTTGTTGCTGTGTCTCTGATCTTGTTTACTGAATCAACAATAGTGTTTACCGCTGTGTCAAAGCCAATGGTATAGTCTGTGCAAGGGATATCATTGTCTATAGTTCCTGGTATACCTACTACCCTAATACCATGTTTTTGCAGGGCTAAAGCTCCTCTAAAAGAGCCGTCACCACCAATAATTGCCAATCCCTGCATACCATACTTTTTAATGTTTGCAACAGCTTTGGCTTGACCAGCTTCGGTCATGAACTCAGGAGAACGTGCGGTTTTTAAAATTGTACCGCCACGATGCAAAATATCCCCAACTTTGCGAGTATCAAGACGGATAATCTCATCTTCAATAAGACCTGCATAGCCATGATAAATGCCAAATACATCCATACCAAGTTTATTTGATACCCTAGTAATGGCTCTTACTGCCGCATTCATCCCAGGAGCATCGCCACCACTAGTTACTATGCCAATAACCTTCATTTATCGTTACAAAAAAGGTCTAGACACCTTTTTTGTTTTCACCTCGCTTTTTTCATACATAAAGAGCAATTTAGTACTTTACTATATTGTAATTTACAAAACAGAGCTAATTTGTGCCATTTATTGTCCCGTAGATTTTAAAGCGCTCATAACGAGCCTCTGCAAGCTCTTTTTTTGATAAACCCTTAAGAATTGTCAGGTTACGATCAAGAGCTTCTTTTATAAGATTTGCCATCTGCTTAGGATCTTTATGTGCTCCTCCTAAAGGCTCGGGAATTATTTCGTCAATAATTTGCATTTCTAAAAGATCTCTACTACTAATTTTCAAAGCTTCTGCAGCTTCTTTTGCATACTGATCGTTTCTATAAAGAATAATCGATGCACTCTCTGGTGAAATAACGGAGTAATAAGCATTTTCCAACATCAAAACTCGGTTGCCCATGGCAAGAGCAAGCGCTCCTCCACTTCCACCTTCTCCAGTAATAATAGCAACTGTAGGGACTTGTAAAGAACCCATTACTGTAATAGCTTCGGCGATTGCTGGGCCTTGACCTCTTTCTTCTGCTGCAATTCCGGGATAAGCCCCAACAACATCAACTAAAGTTACTACAGGGCGGCCAAACTTCTCAGCTTGTCTCATCAGACGAATCGCTTTGCGATAGCCTTCAGGATGTGGAAGACCAAAATTTCTTTCAATATTTTCTTTGGTATCTCTGCCTTTTTGAGGTGCAATAATTGTTACCGGTTGACCATTAAAAAGACCAATACCACCAACCATTGCAGAATCCTCACCGTACAGTCTATCGCCATGCAACTCAAAAAAATCATCAAATATCAAATCGATAAGTTCCAAAGCAGTTGGTCTTTGTGGATGACGAACAAGTTGAATGCGTTGCCAGGAATTTAAACTAGAGTATATCTCGCGTTTTAATTTATCGCAGCGAATCTGCAAAGTTCCTATTTCATCAGACAAATCGAGATTGCGTTCTCTGGCAAATACCTTTAACTCTTCAATACGTTTTTCTAATTCTATAATTGGCTTTTCGTATTCTAATATTATTGTATTTCCCAAATAACTCACCTCGCATGCCAGTCTATTAGATGGGTTAATGTCTCTTTTAAAAATGGTCTGGCTACAATGTGGTCTATATGACCATGGTTGTGAACATATTCTGCTGTTTGAAAGCCTGCAGGTAGGCTTTGTTTCATCGTCTGTTCGATAATTCTAGGGCCAGCAAAACCAATCAATGCTCCTGGTTCGGCAAGAATAATGTCAGCTTGAGAAGCAAAGCTAGCATAAACTCCTCCCATGGTAGCCTGAGTCAAAACAGCAATGTACAAAAGACCTGCCTTTGAATGTTTATCAGCTGCTTGGCAAGTCCTGGCCATCTGCATTAAGGAAAAGACGCCTTCTTGCATTCTAGCTCCACCACCCCCACCACTAATAACCACAACTGGCAGTTTCTCTTTTATTGCAACTTCAAATGCCCTAACTATTTTCTCACCAACAACAGTATTCATGGAGCCTCTCATAAAATTAAAGTCGATAACCGCTATTACTGTTTTCCTACCAGCTATTGTAGCCTTGCCTGTAACAATAGCATCCTTCATCTCAGTTTCTTCTTGGTATTTTTCTAATTTTTCTAGATACTGAGGAAACTCCAAAGGATCGGATGTTTTAAGGTCAGCGTCCATCTCTTTAAAGCTACCTTCATCGGTAAGTTGCTGGATGCGCTTTTTTGCTGTAATAACAAAGTGAAAGCCACATTTAGGGCAAACAGAAAAACTCTTTTCTAAATCCTTTTTATACAGAATGTTATTGCATTTGTCACATTTAATCCATAAGCCTCCAGGTATCTCTTTTTTTTCTGAAGTCTCTGGTTGCCTATGAGGTCTTACAGTTACATACTTTGGCTTAGACCTAAACAAGTCTTTAAACACAGACCTTATCACCCCTTACGGTCTAAACAAACACTATAATATCTTTGAAATTATAACATATCCTTATAAATTTGTCTTACTTTTCAGGTTTACCTGACGCAATAACACCATGTCCAGTAATAATCTCTGATTTGCCTCTGATTTTCATTGCTGAAGTATTATTTGTAAACTGAGCTATCATGACCTCACCAGCATCTAACTTTTCTGTGTGGTGAAATTTGGTATTTTCGCCTCTAGTAAGACCGATAACAGTCACACCATCCTCTAATGCTTTAACGACAATATAATCACTGCGTACAATGTTACCGAGTTCTTCACTCATCTCGAGCACCTCCATAATATTAGTTTCGCATCTCATTTAAAATGAATTTTTCAAGTTCTCGTAAATCCACATCTATCCTAGCTAAACCCTCGTTTATCGCTGCTTCAGCAACTTTACTTGCAACCTTTACTGTCACTTCCTTTGCAAATGGCGAAGGAATAATATGGTCTCTGTCTGGATTTTTGACGCATTCTGCGATAGCATCGGCTGCGCTTTCTTTCATACCTTCACTGATAGTTTTTGCTCTAACTGCAAGAGCTCCCCTAAATATACCTGGAAAACCCAAGACATTATTAACTTGATTAGGATAATCAGATCTTCCTGTTGCAACAACTGCAGCCCCAGCTTCAAGCGCTAACGTTGGTTCTATCTCTGGATTAGGATTAGCTAGTGCAAAAATAATAGGATCTTTATTCATAGTCTTGATCATATCCTGTGTAAGAATATTTTCCGATGAAACTCCAATAAAGCAGTCAGCACCTATCAATTCATCAACAAGGCTGCCGGTTCTTTTAGGTAGCCATTTTGCCAATTCTATTTTTGCATCATTTAGTTTATCCCTACCAAGATAGATTGCACCGGTACGATCTAATACAGCAATATTTTTGACTCCAACTTTAAGAAGGAGTTTTGCAATTGCAGTTCCTGCAGCACCTGCACCATTTATGACAACATTTAACTCACTAAGCTCTTTATTAACTATTTTGAGACTGTTTTTAAGGCCTGCCAAAGTCACAACGGCTGTTCCGTGTTGGTCATCATGAAATACTGGTATGTCCAACGATTTTTTTAATCTTTCCTCTATATAAAAACACTCTGGTGCTTTAATATCTTCCAGATTAATGCCGCCAAAGGTAGGTGAAAGCATCTCTACTGCCCTCACTACTTCATCAACATCTTTAGAATCTAAACAAATTGGTACTGCATCAATATTTGCAAATTCCTTAAATAGAATTGCTTTACCTTCCATAACGGGCATCGAAGCCATTGCACCAATATCACCTAGACCTAAAACAGCTGTTCCGTTGGTGACAACAGCTACAAGATTACCTTTGGCTGTATAATCATAAACTGATTCAGGCCTTTTTTCTATATATAGACAAGGCTCAGCTACACCTGGCGAGTACGCTAGACTAAGTTCCTCTTTATTAGTAACTGGCACTTTTGATACAACAGAAAATTTTCCTCTGTTTTTTTTGTGCAAAAGCAAAGAAGCTTCTTTAACATCCATTTTGTTGGCCTCCTAATGCTATAGATATTTCTACCTCATATTACTAGTTCCTGCTAATCCTAATTGCATAGATCTGCTTCCTCTTTAGACACCCTTACAAGAAAAAGGCTACTATTTAAGATTTACATTAGTATTTACAAACATTGTTGCCAATAGTTTGACTTCCACCATTAGTTTATCTTTTAAACACAAAAAAGGCTAAGCGTCTTGCCTAGCCTAAGAGTTAATGTGAGATGAGCTGTGAATTGTCTACTACAAAGCCCCAGTTTCGTCCGCTATTATTATCCCAATTTCCTGCATCATCTCTGAAACAGAAGTTGACTTCAGAGCCGTCTTTTAATTCCAGAGTCGTTTTCCACGCGTTGTCTTCATCTCTGTTCATTGCGATATCTCTAGTGTTTTTCCACTCAGTACCAAATCCACAATGCAAGTAGATGCGATTAGCTCCAGCTTTTGCTAAAAGACCTTTGTAGCGCACTTCTATCTTTTCAGCAAGTGCTACTCTTTCATCAGTTTGTTCTTTCATTTGTATTCCCTCCATCTATTGTATAGGTATGCCATCGTAGAAAGCATTTAGGATATTGTCTAAACCCATATCACCATAGAGAAGTTCATCATACGATTCCGTTTCAAGTAATACTCCTAATTCCCACTGCAAAAGGTCTAAGAGTTCCTCTTTCTGATCTTCTGACAAGTCGCCTATGCTGGCATCTACGCCTTTTCTAGTTTCTATAAAGTCCGAAATTAATCTTACAGCTTCGTCTTCTAGACCTCTTAACATTTAAAAACCTCCTTGGTGTTAGGCTAAAATTAGCCTAACCAGCCAAGGAGGCATATATACCTAAATTTTTACTCTGCTTTTTGCTGTTCCCATCTTTCAACTGCTCTAGTAACACGGCTATAATAGGATTCTACGTCGCGATCATATGCAACAAGCGCTTTAGCTTTATTGATGTTTTCTAAAGCACTATAGATATATTCGTCACCTTTAGCATCGGCATTTTCAGTATCTTCATCAATGCGGGTATAAGCTTCGTAGTAATTGGTTGTTAGTTCTAAAAATGCCTTGTAGTTAGTTGGATCGGCACTGACAGCCTTTTTAGCTGCTTCGATAGCACTATCATAATCTTCGATAACACGGTATGCCTTTGATATAACCATATAGTTGCTAGCTGTATTGGCTCCTGTAGTTGAAACTTCTACACCTTTATTGGCCATTTCGATAGCCATAGCGCTATTTGCTTGTAAAGTTACAGTGTCTCTCGTGTCTAAAAGGCGTGCTCCAAGCTGTGCGTAAGCTATTGATGCAGATGGTGAATAAGGTGCTATTTCAATCACTGAGTTGTAAAGATCCTCTACCGCAGTTGGTGGAACGCTCTTATCACCAGTAAGGGTACTGTATTGTGCTGCGACTCTTACAAGGACGCTAGCCTGTTCATTAATCTCCATAGCAGCTAATTCTTGATTCATAGCATTGTATGCCTCTTCGGCGGGAAGATAAGGCAATCCTTGATGTGTGCTGATTTCAACAGCTCTGCGATATTTAACATAAGGTTCGAAGAACAAGCCTTGCTCTCTTTCTATCGTAGCAACTTTATACAAAAGAGGAGGATAATTATTATTAAAGCTCATTGCTTCTCGATATTCGGCTAACGCTTGATCTGCTCTGCCTCTTACAGCATAAGTCCAGCCAAGTGCATAGTGATAGATGTGTTGATATTCGGCTCTATTATCAAGACTTTGACCCTGTCTTACCCATTCAGCAAATTTATCAACCTCTGATAAGTCACCTATCTCTAATTTAGAAAGAACTTTCTTAGCATAACCCAAAGCTACTAATGGGTTTAGTGGTGAAACAGCAATAGCTTGATCATATGCCTCGGATGCTTGTTGATAATTTCCAACTGAAAAGTATGCGTCACCTAAAGCACTAAAGACTATTACTTTGTTACTTACCTGTTCAAACTTTACTTCTGAAGCCTCTTCTAGGACTTCAATGGCTTTATCAAACTCTTTAAGTTTAGTGTGGACGTTGGCCATACCAACCCACGAATCAGCGCGTTGTTCGTCGTACCCTACCGATTGGCGATAGTTAGCAATTGCTTCATATGCTACATCAACATCAATAGGTTTATTTTGTTGAGTTACAGATACTGCATCTGATGGGTCAATAGGAATACCTTGAGCTTCTTTAAGTTTGTTTTCTCCATAAGTGAAGTAGCGACCTGCATTTAAGAGCCTTGCTCGTTCAGAAAAATACATATAAGCAAATAATGCAATTACAAGAACTACTACTATAACAGCTAATCTAATTATTAACTTATTGCGGGAATTACTTTTTTCAGTAGCCATAAATACCCTCTCCTCCTATTATTCTGTTGCCATAAGGCATTTTAACGACCCCTATAGCTTTTACCATATTAAAATTGGCTATAAATCAGCTAATTCCTCTTTTAGATCGCAAACTGCAATCGATCTAAACCTACTGAAAATCTAACAACCCTTACTATTCCGACAAAGAACTTATCACTACTTGATCTTAACTACATAAACTACATTGCTCTTTTATAAACCATATGTTAATAGCCTGATTTTTACCTCTTTTAACTGATTCTTATGAAAAAGCGAGCAACTACTTTTTGTTGTGATTACTAACACTGTTTTTTTGCACAAAAAAAACTGTAGGGCCAAGACCCTACAGTCAAATTTAAACACGTTTTTTAAAAGATTTCAGCAAGATCAATTGTAGCGAGGTCACCTGGGACATCCGTTGCGGTGTGTTGAGTTCCGTAGACCTCTATTTCTCCAAGGAATAACCAGTTTGTAGACTGATCAAACTTATAAGCTACAAAACGAGCATTATCTCCTACTTTCTGTTCATGAGTTCTTACTACTTGCTTGGGTTCTTCAGGTGGAAGCTCATAGGTTTGTTTTTCAAGTGGTGTCCAATTAACACCATCACTAGAAATAGCAACTGTTATGCCAAGGGGAAGATCGATACCCGCTGTGCCATCCTTTAAGCCTACTACAGTTGCTTTAGTAACTAAATACTCTTTATCAAGGTCTACTACAATAACTTGAAGCCTCTCTTCTCCACCTAGAGTTCCTACCCATTCAGCGTTACCAAATGAAGCAGCTCCAACCACACCATTAGTTAACTCTTTTTCTGTATCAGGATAGCCTCCCTCTGCTGGTTTGAGCATTCTGTAATCCTTGTTCAGTGCTAAGTTATAAGTTGGATAAATGTCAAGAGTGATGTTTACCGTAACTAAAGCCGAAGTTAATGTAACTTCATGATCTTCAAGAGTAACATCATCTTTTTTGACATCGATATAATAGGTCCCTGGCTTTAACAAAGCTTCAACCTGATCAGTAGTTGCTGTAACCTTAGTCACTGCCGCTTTGTTACTGTCTTTGATGGTAACTTCTGCTCCACTGAGCGGACCATTTAACTTGTCTTTTACGTTGATAGAAAGCTTTCCTAAGTTTTGTACTGTAACTAGTTTATTGACTGTTTTGTTTTTTTCAATGACTACCTCTTCGTTGATTAAAATCTCATGAGTCTCAGTTACAATGCTTCCAATAAGCTGGTATTTACCGGCTTTTGCGGATAGCTTTAGAAGACCCTTTTCATTAGTTCCGCCTTCGTCTATTATTTTGTCTTTCTCTCTAAGGCTAAGTTCGATGTTCTTTACTGGGGTACCATCAGCTAATTTTACTGCGATTTCGACTGTTCCAGGTTTACCAGAAAAAAGATCACAACCAGAAAACAAGACTACTAGCATAACGAACAACACAAACAATAGACTCTTAGTTTTCACGTAAACCCTCCCACTTTTTTAGTAAAATACCATTATTTATAATAGTATTTCTCTTATTCGCAGTATTATTCTTTATTTTGTCACGAAATTCACACTACTTCTTGTGTAAGCTAACTCCATCTTAATTTTCTCTAAGTTTAAAAAGTTAGTAGCTAAATTCGTCCTAGCGTTTTGCCTTTAAATCAGGGCGAAAAAAAGCCCATGCACATGCATGGGCTCGAATTTTACCATTTTCCAGATGCTCCGCCTCCACCACTTCGGCCACCACCGCCGTAGCGGTTTCTACCAGAAGACTTCCTACTCCCACCACTTCTAGAACTACCACCTCGAAGCATTGAGTTTAGTATTGCTCCGACAATCATACCACCCGTAAACCTAAAGTCCAATATAACAAGTAGAGCTATAACAACAAATAAAATTATGCCACCTAGAGGATTTCTGCTTTCTTCATCTTCATAGCGAGTAATGTTATTTATATTTTGACTATCAGGTATCGTAGCGGTGTCACCTTGCTGAATAATACGCTCCTCCAATACACCTACAAACTCAACTAAACCACTTATATCATTGTTAGCTAATGCTGGGCCTACAAGCTGTTGCAAGTTGATCCCAACAAAACTATCTGGAAGAGCACCTTCTAAACCATAACCAACCTCGATTCGCATCTCACGAGGCTCTAGAGAAATTAGTAGAAGCAGACCTTTGTCTTCTCTCTTTTTTCCTATTCCCCAATCTTCAAAAAGCTTTACTGCATACTTTTCAATCGACTGATTGTCTAGATCAGGGACAGTCACAACTGCCATCTCTACCCCTGTCTTTTGGTAAAGAGTTTCAATACGGCTATCTAAGAGATAATCGTTGTTTAAGATATTGGCAAAATCATGGACATTTGTTCCAGGAATCGGGGAAAGAGCGCAAACTGTAAGAGACAGTAGCAGTATAACTAAGATTACCGTTCTGTTTTTCATAAGTTGAGAAAGAAACTTTCCCTTGTCCCTCCATCCTTAAATCTAGAACTGAACTTGTGGTGCAACTTCAGCTCCAGCAGCTGCTTCAAAGTATGTTCTAGGGCCATAACCAAACATATTTGCCAGTAGCACTGTTGGGAAGCGCTTTACACGGCTGTTATAGTCTTGGACTGCTTGATTATAGCGCATTCTCTCTGTTGCTATACGATTTTCTGTACCACTTAATTCATAGATTAGCTGATTAAACTGTGCATCAGCCTTCAAGTTCGGATAGTTCTCCACTACCACAAGAAGCCTTGCTAAAGCAGATTCTACTTGGTTTGAAGCTGCTACTTGTTCATCAACAGTTGTAGCTCCAGCAAGACGACTTCTAGCATCTGCTATCGATTGAAAAACTTCTTTTTCATGACTTGCATAACCTTGAACAGTAGCTACTATATTAGGTATCTTATCATATCTAGCTTGCAATTGATTTTCTACCTGTCCCCACTGCGCATCTACTGATTCGTTTAGTGTCACTAAGTTATTATATCCACCTACAAATGAAATTCCTACAAGCACTAATATACCAATAATCACTAAAAGAACTATTGTACCTTTTTTCATAGTAATGGCAAAAACGCCTCTTCCTCCCATCAAAATAAAAACTTTATCGTTACTATTGTATTATTTTTAAATCACTTTAACAATGTTTTAAGAACTAATTTTTGATTGTTCGATTTCTCTAAGCGCAAAGTCTAGATCACGCCATCCATCTACCGCTGTTTCTTTCCCCTCTAACTGTTTATAGATCCTGAAAAAATGTTCTATCTCTTTTAAGATATGATTTGGAACATTAGATAAGGATTGGAGTTCGTCGTAGCGGGGATCTTTATTTAAGGCTGCAAGGATCTTCACATCTCTACCTTTATCATCTGCCATCTCTAAAGCACCAAGAACCCTGGCCTCAACTATGCAACCAGGAAATGTTGGCACATTAGACAAGACAAGAATGTCTAAGGGATCACCATCTTCAGCCAATGTCCCAGGTATAAAACCATACTCACCAGGATAGTGAATCGAACCATATAAAACGCGATCTAAAACAAATTGTCCTTTTTTTACATCAAACTCGTATTTGTTCTGGCTACCTTTGGGAATCTCAACAAAAGCATCGACTAACACATCTTAGCCTCCTTTAGAGAAAATCCTTAGACAGAAACTTTAAAAAAAGCCTGCAAACTCACAGTTTGCAGGCTTGATGTTCTATTGGTAGCCCCAAGGGGATTTGAACCCCTGTCACCGCCGTGAGAGGGCGGTGTCCTAGGCCACTAGACGATGGGGCCATACATTGGCTGGAGGAGAAGGATTCGAACCCTCGCTGGCGGGGCCAGAACCCGCTGTCCTACCACTAGACGATCCTCCAATTGCATTTAACAACAACTATTATTGTAATAGATAGCCTACAAGTAGTCAAGACCTTTTGCTCTTTTTGTTTTTAGTTACCAAGTAACCTTTTCAAATAGACAGAATATGGGGCTCTTAGAATTCCCCTTTCTGTGATAATTCCTGTGATAAATCTGTGAGGCGTTACATCAAAAGCCGGATTATATACTTGACATTTATCAGATATCAGTTTTATTCCATTAAACTCGGCTAATTCTTTGCTAGATCTTTCTTCAATGGGAATCTGAGTCCCATTATCTATGGAAAAATCAAAGGTTGTGCTTGGTGCTGCGACATAAAAAGGAATACCATGGCTGTGAGCTAGCACCGCTAGAGAATACGTGCCGATTTTATTGGCAGTATCTCCGTTTTTTGCGATGCGGTCAGCACCCACAATTACAAGATCAACTTTACCCTGTTTCATAAGATAACCAGCCATGTTATCTGCTATAACAGTTACGGGGATGTCATCTTCTGCCAATTCCCATGCAGTCAGTCTTGATCCTTGAAGATAAGGTCTTGTTTCATCAGCATAGACCATCTTGATTTTAGCCTTAGCTCTGCGAATAACACCAAGAGCTGTTCCAAAACCAGCTGTAGCTAAAGCACCCGCGTTGCAATGCGTAAGGACTCTTGCATTTGGAGGAACAACTTCTGTGCCGTTTTCGCCAATGGCTTTATTGGTTTTTAAGTCTTCTAAAAAAAGCTCCTCTGCTATTTCTTTGGGATCTCGTCCAGACTTTTCTCTTCTTAGAAACTCATCTACTGCCCAGGCTAGATTAACAGCAGTAGGACGGGCTGCTTTAAGAAGGTAGCTTGCTTCTTCTAGATTCTGATTCTTTATTCTTGCAAGCACAAGACCATATGCAGCAGAGATGCCAATAAGTGGCGCTCCTCTTACTACCATATCTTTAATAGCTTTAGCCACGTCTTCCACTGTTTTACATTCTACGTACTTTACTTTTTCTGGGAGATAGCGCTGGTCTAGCACTATTAACCTGTCTCCGTCCCACCTGAGATGTTCCACCATCTAACCTCCCTACAAACCGCATTCTCTCGGCTCTTTTTGCAAACGTGGTATAGCTGTCATTAACAAAGCCTTTAGTTTTTCGGAATTTTCCTCCATAACAGCCACTACTTCCTCGTGTCTTAGAGGAACTTGACCAATGCCTGCACCAAGGTTCGTGACTGTAGAAACGCACCCATAACAGATACCTGCTTCTTTAGCTAGGGTAACCTCAGGAACGTTAGTCATACCTACAACATCTCCACCTAAAAGGCTAAACATTTTGACCTCTGCTGGTGTTTCATATCTCGGTCCTTCTGTACACACATAACAGCCTTCTTCATTTTTTATGCCAAGATTTTTAAGTTCTTGCCTTAGAACGGTGTTTATTTTCTTGCAATACGGCTCTGTAAAATCGATGTGTTTGACACTTGTCTCATCAAAAAGAAGAGCTCTCCGCTTAGTAAAATCTAAAAACTGATTCAAAACAACAAAAGTCCCTGGAGATAAGTCAGCACGCAAAGAGCCTACTGCTGACGTTGCAAGAATTCTCTCTACGCCTAGCTCCTTAAATGCTGCAATATTTGCTCGGTAGTTTATTAGGTGAGGCGGAATGCTATGACCTTTACCATGGCGAGGTAGGAAGAAAATCTCTTCATCTTGTAAAACTCCACGTTCAAAGACAACCTTACCGTAAGGAGTGTTAATACTATCTACAGAAGTTTGGAAAACCTCTGAATCATAGATTCCAGAACCCCCAATAATGCCTACCTTCATTTGAGATCAGCCTTTGCAAAAGCTTTAGCTAGAGCTAAAGCAGCTTCTAGATCTCTTGTGTCTAACATCTCTGACCTGCCATGAAGATAACGACAAGGAATGGAGATAACACCTGAAGGAACTCCAGATCTGCTTAAGTGAATTACACCAGCATCTGTTCCTCCAAACTCTAACACTTCCATCTGGTAAGGAATGTTATTCTGTTCTGCAAGTTCAATAAGCTTATCTTTAACATAAGGGTGTGTCAATAGTGAGTTATCTTTGACTTTAATGGCAGCACCTTTACCTAAACCAACTTCCATAGTCATTGCTTTAGGTGTGTCTCCTGTAGCAGTAACATCTAAAGCTATACCATAATCTGGATCAACTCCAAAAGCTGCGGTACGTGCTCCTCTTAGACCCACTTCCTCTTGCACAGTAAAGACTGCGACAATATGGTTTTGAGTCTCTGGGAGTTCTTGCATTAGTTTGATCAATACTGCACATGCACTACGGTTGTCCATGGCTTTGGACACTACTTTGTTACCAAGATCAATAAAAGGCGAGGTAAAACTGGCAAAGTCCCCAACTCTTACAAGTTTCATTGCCTCTTCTTTGTTTTCTGCACCAATATCGATATAAAGATTTGCCTTAGTAAGGTCAGATATTTTGTCCAATTTTTCTAGACCAATTACACCTAAAGTGCCGTTTTTAAACTCTACTCTTTCCCCTGGAAGATGGAAAGGGTTTACTCCACCTACAAAATCAAAGCGTAAAAAACCTTCTTTATCTATATGGGTAACAATGATCCCAATCTCATCCATATGAGCGGAAAACATAATCTTATTTTTCGATCCTTTTTTCTCGACTATCAGGTTGCCTAAAGCATCGGTTTTAGTTTCGTAGCCTGGTAGTTCAGCTTTTATTATTTCACGCACCTTATCTTCCGAACCTGATGGACCATAAGCCTGCGTCAATCTCTGAAGCAGTTCTTTCATTAATTTTCAACCCCTTTTTCAGCAATATCATGCACAAATAACTCTGTGAGTTTAATCATATGCTCCAAATCCGACTGGTTCATTACAGTCACTGGAGAATGGATATACCTACAAGGCACTGCCACTGTCGCTGTGGGAACACCTTCGCGGCTTAAGGCAATCACGCCTGCATCAGTTCCACCCGTGATGGTGCGTTTGTTTTGAAGAGGAATTCCGTTTTCTTCCGCAAGTCTAAAAAGTCTACCTACAACCTTAGGGTGAGCAATCACACTGCGATCCATCACTGAAACTGCAGGACCTTCCCCAAGGGTTGTCGAGTAACCCTCTTCATCAGTACCTGCCACATCTGATGCTGTTGTTCCTTCTAGAACTAAACAGAAATCAGGGTTTACCCTGTATGCTGCAGGTCCTGCTCCTCTTAAACCCACCTCTTCCTGTACGGTAAAAACAAAATAAACTGGGCAGTTGAACTCTAGTTTTGTAAGTTCAACTAAGGCTGTACACCCTGCTCTGTCATCAAAAGCTTTCCCTACACATAGATCCCCGAGCTTGCCAAATACAGTGGTAAATGTAGCTACATCACCGATTTTTACAAGCTTTTTTGCTTCATCTTCATCTGAAGCACCAATGTCGATATAAAGGTCATCAAAGCCCAAGACTTGGGTTCTTTCTTCAGGCTTTTGCAAATGAATAGCCTTTGCACCAATAACACCTGCAACTTTTTCTTTGCCAATAAAAACAGGCTTAGAAACCAAAACTCTCGGGTCAATTCCTCCAACAGGTAAAAAACGTAGTAACCCGTTTTTTTCGATGCTTGTTATCATAAGACCTACTTCTTCCATATGAGCTGCAAGCATGACTTTAGGGCCTTTTTTCTCTTTACCTTTTACTCCATATAGATTTCCAAGAGAATCGGTAAAGACTTCGTCTACATGGGGTTTGATATATTCTCTTATTAAATCTCTTACTTCCTGTTCTCTGCTTGAGACGCCTCTTGCTTCACTTAACTCCTTTAAAAACATGGCAATCCCTCCACAAACTGGCGATCAGCCTTTAGAGCAAACTCGGCAAGGAGTCTGCCGCCTTCTTTTATATCTCCCAAATCCAAGGTCTCAACTGATGTATGCATATATCTTAGAGGCAGAGATAACAAAGAACAAGCAACACCGCTTCTTGCAATCTGTATAGCCCAAGCATCTGTTCCTCTTGCACTTGTGGAAGCATCAAGCTGATATGGAATTTTCCCTTCGTCTGCTACCTCTTTAAGTTTATCTAGGATCCTTGGATGTGTGTCAGGCCCCATACTGATTACTGGACCTTTGCCAAGAATAAACCCTTTGTCTGACCTAACACCTGGGAACTCTCCATGGCACACATCTACTGCAACAGCTAAATCAGGATTGATTCCATAACTACTAACAAGAGCACCTCTAGTTCCTACTTCCTCCTGAACAGTTGCAACTAAATAGACATCTAAGTTGTGGTTAATTTGAGTTAGCCTCTCAAAGCAGGCTGTAAGCATAACTACACAAGCTCTATCATCGAAAGACTTACCGGCATACCTCTGCCCTGCAAGCTTTTGGACCTGTCGGTTTATAGTAATAATGTCACCGATTCTTACAAGTTCATCGACTTTTTCCCTTTTTAAACCTACGTCAATATAAAACTCATCTTTGGGATAAGCTTTCTTTTGATCATTTGGTGACTGCAGGTGAGGGGGCTTGGCTCCAATAACTCCTCTTAAGTCTTCTTTGCCATGAATAGTGACCTCTTGGGCAACGAGTGTACGAAAATCGAAGCCTCCCACAGTTGCAAAACGTATAAAGCCATTTTCATCAATTTTTTTGACCATTAGACCTATTTCATCTATATGGGCAGCTAAAAGCAGTTTCCCATGGCCTTTACCTTTTTTTAGGGCAATAACGTTACCTAATGCGTCCCGTCTTATTTCATCTGCCATTGGAAGCCATCTCTCAGCTATTAGATCAGCTGCCATAGTTTCATATCCCGATACCCCACTTGTCTCGGACAATGAATTTAATAGCTCAGCTAAATCCATACTCTCACCTCCTGCGAATTTGGCACTATTATATTTCCCGAACTGGAGAAAAAATTAACATAATAAAACCTTTGTGCCTACCTAAACTGTATTCGATTGTTTCTTAGTTTTGCCTTTTTTTTCCAGCTATTTAGACAAAAACTGCACCCATAAGGCTGCAGTTTTTATCTACAAGTTTTAGCTTAGGCACTCTACAAAAGCAGCTATTCTATCTAATCCTGTCTTAATCGACTTCATATCTGTAGCATAGGAGAGCCGAACATACCTATCAGTGCCAAAGGCTTTGCCCGGAACTACAGCAACAAGCGCTTCTTCCAAAAGTGCTTGCGATAAGCTTTGGCTGTCAGCTAAAACGGTACCTTTTGGTGTTTTTTTGCCGTAGAGTTGTGAAACATCAGGGAAAACGTAAAATGCACCTAACGGTTTAGAGCAACTGATCCCCGTGATATTGTTTAACCCATCTACGATGACATCTCTTCTTGCCAAAAATGCTTGACGCATTTTTATTACATCTTCCTGCGGACCTCTAAGCGCTGCGACCGCAGCCTTTTGCGCAAAGGAAGTTGGATTTGAGGTCGAATGAGCCTGGAGATTTGCCATCGCTTTAATAATATTTTTGGGTCCTGCTGCATAACCAATACGCCAACCAGTCATGCTATATGTCTTAGAAACTCCATTTACGGTAATAGTTCTACTTTTTAGTTCTGGTATTGCTGCTACAATCGACTCTGCCTCTATTCCATAGGTAAAGTCCTCGTAGATCTCATCTGAAATAATACCAATATCAGTCTCTAAGATGGCCTTACCAATATCCATTAATTCTTCTTTTGTGTAAACAACCCCAGTAGGATTATTAGGTGAGGTAAGCACAATTAATTTGGTATTTGGAGTCTTTAGGCGCCTAATCGTGTCTCCGTCGATCTTTAGCTGATCATTAGGTATTGCTGGAACAACCTTTGCGCCGCACAGACGAATCTGTTCATCATAGCTTACCCAATAAGGTAAGGGTAAAATCACTTCATCACCTGGATCTAAAAGGCACATAAATGCATTAAACAAAGAGTGTTTTGCTCCACATGACACGATAATCTCTTCTAAGCTATAGTCTAAATTATTTCTTGTCTTAAACTTTTCTCTAATCGCTTCTTTTAATGAAAGAATTCCTTCAGTCGCTGTATACTTAGTAAAACCTTCTTCAAGAGCAAGACATGCCGCGTCTTTGATATGAGTTGGTGTATCAAAATCTGGCTCGCCAGCACCGAAGCTGATGATATTTAAGCCTTGACTTTTAAGCTCTTTAGCTTTACTGCTTATCGCTAGTGTTGCTGACGGTGCAATCTCTTTTGCTCTTTTTGAAACATTCATAAATCCACCTCTTCTAACCTAATACTTGAACACAGACCTTCCTTATTCTCGGACCATCGAATTCGCAAAAATAGATACCTTGCCAAGTTCCAAGAAATAAGGCTTTGTCTCTTACTGGAATAGCCTCAGAAGGTCCGACAAGGCTAGCAAGAACATGGGCAGGCGAGTTTTTTTCCATATGTCTGTATTGTTCAAGCTGTGGGCTAAGATGATTAAAAGCTGTAACTAAATCTAGCCTCACACTTGGATCTACCGCTTCGTTAATTGAGATAGCGCTAGTTGTGTGTTTTGCATAGACAAGACAGATTCCACTTTCAATTCCACTTCTTTTTACAACATCTGCTACCTGATCTGTAATCAGGATAATCTCTTTAACTTTGTTTGTTTTAACAGTGAAATCATCCTGAAAACATGTCATTCTTTTCACCCCAAAGACTTGATGTACTCGTCAATAGCTTTGGCAGCAGCTTTGCCTGCTCCCATAGCTTTAATCACTGTTGCAGCTCCCGTGACAATATCTCCACCGGCAAAGACCCCTGGAATAGATGTTTGATTGTTTTCATCTGTGATTACTAGACCTTTTTTGTCAGTCTCTAAACCTTTGATATTTCTAGTTGCCAGAGGATTTGGCCCTTGGCCTACAGCAATAATTACCATATCAACATCAAAAATATCAAATTCACCGTCAATAGGCTCAGGTAGTCGTCTGCCATTTTTGTCTTCGTTTCCTAGCTGCATTTTTTGACATCTAAGACCTTTGACCTTGAAATTCTCATCTCCCAAGATTTCAACGGGGTTTCGAAGCAGATTAAAAATCACACCTTCTTCCTCAGCGTTTTCAACCTCTTCTTCCCTTGCAGGTATCTCCTGGCGACTACGGCGATAGACGATATGAGCTTCTTTTGCACCAAGCCTTAAAGCAGTTCTAGCTGAGTCCATGGCAACATTGCCTGCACCTACTACTGCTACCTTCTCTCCGACATAAATTGGTGTATCTACCTCAGGAAACTTATAGGCGCTCATTAAGTTTACTCTAGTTAAAAACTCATTTGCAGAGTAGACGCCATTTAGGTTTTCTCCAGGTATTCCTAAAAAGTATGGGAGTCCTGCTCCTGCGCCAATAAAGAAGGCCTTGTAGCCTTGAGCTTTTAAATCTTCTAAACTTACAGTTACTCCTACTATAACGTTAGTCTGGAAAGTAACACCTAACTTTTTAATATAACTGATCTCTGCATCGACAATTGCCTTAGGTAGCCTAAACTCAGGTATACCATATCTGAGCACTCCACCTAATTCATGTAATGCTTCAAAAACAGTAACTTTATATCCGTATAAAGCTAAATCAGCTGCTGCTGTCAAAGATGCTGGGCCAGAACCGATTACTGCGATTTTTTTATGGGAATTTTCTAGTTTCACCACAGAAATTCCACTTTCTCTTTCCTTATCTGCAACATAGCGCTCTAAAGCGCCAATGGCTACTGGTTCACCTTTCTTATTTAATATGCAATTGGCTTCGCATTGGACCTCTTGGGGACATACTCGTCCGCAGACAGCAGGTAGCGAATTTTTCTCTTTAATAATTGCTGCAGCCTCTTTTAAATTGCCTTTTCTTATCGCTTGTATAAAACGAGGTATCGGTGTTTCTACCGGACAACCCTCGATGCATTTTGGTTTTTTACAATTTAAACAGCGATTAGCTTCAGCTAGAGCCTGATTATCATCATAGCCTTGGGCTACTTCAATAAAATCTTTTTTTCTTTCTTCGGGAGCCCTTCTTGGCATTTCGTTTCTCTCTAAAGGCACTAATTTTTTCACCTCTCATAGCCATTTCTCCTTATAATACACTAACTAGTGCGAATTAGAAAGTTATTTTACAAATACACACCTATTTCCTTCACAAAACGCCAAATTTTTCATGAATTAAGTATCTTGTATGCAAGTATACGTGCGGGTTCTCTGCCAATTTGTATAATCTGTGTCTGATGAAATCCAAGTGCAGCAAGTGCCTCTAACATTACTTCATCATACCTAAAGACAGGAGATGCAATCGTTTTTATCTGCCATTTTAGAAGTGGCATCTTTTTCAGCCAGAGACTTAATACATGCATCACAAACTCCTTTGTTCTCAACTCGTTTGCAGCTACGTAGAAAAAAAAGCGGTTTCCTATCTCCTGACCTATGCCATAGAGACTAATGTCTCCCACATAGTTTTCTGCAAGTTCTACAGACCATAGCCGTGCAAAAGGATCTGTAGTAACCAACCTATACCATCTGCGCATCTCCCTGCGCCTTGACTCCCAGAGAGTAGATGGTGGAAATGGGACTCCAGTAAGAGAATAAACCTGCAAAGAATTATCTAGAGATCTAGTTCTTTCCCGCATGTGTTGCTTCTTAAGTGCTGAGATAGTTAAGCCTTCTAAAGCGACCTCTTCTACTTCAACCTTCTCACCTTTTTCGGCCTTGCCTTTACCAGAAAATATCCGCCCAATTTTGCCACACTCAGAGGCTGTTAAGCCTCCAAACCCCAATCTATGGACTCTTTCTGCAAAGCCTTGATCATAAAGCACCTGCCAAAGCATGTTGTCTTCCAAAGTACCACCTCTTTTAATTTGCCTTAAATGGAAAACAAGCTATAATTTGAATTGAAGTCTTTTATAGTATGACCCTTAATATCTTGTTTCTTTATAGAAAGGCGGTTTTTAGATGTTTCACGCTGAAAAAACCCGGGACCTACTTGTTGAATGGATAACAGCGGTTGTAAGTGGTGCAGGTGCCAAAGGTCTAATTTTTGGTTTAAGTGGAGGCATCGACTCTGCAGTTGTTGCAGGTCTCTGTAAAATAGCTTATCCTAAGACGACCCTCGGAGTTATCATGCCCTGCCACTCAGTCCCTGAAGATAAAAAAGACGCTCTCCTTGTAGCAAGAGCGTTAGATTTAGAGACAAAGGAAGTCGATCTTGCAGAGCCATTTGATTACTTAACATCCTCAACTAAAATCTCTCAAAACACCATGGCAGCACACAACCTAAAGCCTCGCCTGCGCTCTGCAACACTTGGTCTAATTGGGCAGAGCTTAGGTTATTTAGTTATAGGTGGCAGTAACCAAGTTGAATGGTATACAGGTTACTTTACCAAGTTTGGCGACTCGGCAGTAGATCTATTACCTCTTGCAAGACTTACTAAAGCGGAAGTCTATGAACTTGCAAAAGTCCTAAATATACCTGATAAAATTATTACTAAAGCGCCTAGTGCAGGCCTTTGGGAAGGGCAAACCGATGAAGACGAGATGGGGATCCAGTATTCAGAACTCGATTCATATCTTACAAATGGCACAGGGGACAAGGAAATCATTAGAAAAATTGAGACGCTTCACAAAAAAAGTACCCATAAGCGTCAGATGCCGCCTATGGGCCCAGTTGTAAGAGACTAAATATAGACTATCTTTTTATCATATGAATGGCAGAACCAAAAAGACCAAGGCTTGCCTCTAGGACAGTTTCTCCTAAGGTGGGATGGGTCATAACGGCTTTTGCCATTTCTTCTTTACTGCTTCCGACTGCCAAAGCGTAGCTTGCTAGATTACTCAGTTCACAGGCCTCAGGTCCAACAATAAGTACACCGTTTAACTTCTCTTCGTCCCCGTAGGCTTCAATAAATCCAGCTGTCTCGCCACTTGATAAAGCTCTGCCGTTTGCACTGAAGGGGAAGCGACTCTTCTTGCCCTCTAAGACGCCAACCTCTGCAAGCTCAGGGCTGGTAAACACTGTCCTTGGCACCAGTTCCTCTCTATAGTAGGGATCTAAACCAGCAAGCTTTTCTGCCACAAAAACCCCTGCGTGGGAGGCTGCATGTGCTAGCTTATAGGTGCTGTCTGTAACATCACCGATTGCATATACACCTTTTTTGCTAGTCTCAAAGTTTTTATCAACAATGATTTCGCCTCTTTGGTTTAAGGTAATGCCATTTTCTAGTAAACCAAGTCCTTTAGTGTTTGCTTTGTTGCCAAGAGCAACTAATAAAACCTCACCTGTAATCTTTTGATCATCTACTAAAAGAGCCACTTCCTCGGGATCGTAGCCAGTAACAGATGTGCTAGTTAGAATCTCTACCCCTTTATCTTTTAGTTTTTTGGCAACTTGTCTTACAGCTTGAGGCGCAAATTGTGGTAAAATGCTTTTTTCTCTTTCCACAATCGTGACTTTAGTGCCCAAATTAGAGAAAATCGTTGCAAATTCTACGCCAATTACTCCTCCTCCAAGTATGACCATACTCTCTGGAAGATCAGTTAGCTGCCAGATCTCCTTCGCGGTAAAGATTCTTTTCCCATCTGGTTTTAGGCCAAAGATAAGAAACGGCGAAGCTCCGGTTGCGATGATTGTGTAATCTGTAGGTACTAGCATGCCACCTACCTTAACGCCATCTACAGTAAGTGTGCCAGTGCCTTTAATAATCTCTACCCCTGCTGCTTTCAAGAGACTTTTGACGCCGTTTACTAATTGGCTCACAACTTCCTCTTGTTTTCTGTTAAGCTTTGGAAAATCCAACTTTAGCTTTTCGCTGTTTTCAAGTTCTGGGGTGTTTTTTGCTTGCTCTACTAATTTTGCAGTGTGATAATAGGTCTTTGTTGGAATACAACCCCAATTTAAGCACGTTCCACCAAGATGCTCTTTTTCTATAAGAGTAAC
>JAQVYS010000076.1 GCA_028708605.1 Bacillota bacterium | reverse complement strand
CACTGATGAACCTTGTCCTAACTGCGGGCGACTTTTGGTTGTAAAGATGGGTCGTTACGGGAAGTTTTTAGCCTGTCCAGGCTTGCCAGAGTGTAGGTTTACAAAGCCTTTGCTTAAAGAAATGCCAGGGTCTTGTCCTTTAGATGGCGGAAAGTTAGTTGAACGTCGCTCGAAAAAAGGCAGGGTATTTTATGGCTGTGAAAACTATCCAGACTGCGAATTTGTTTCGTGGTACAGTCCAACAGAAAAGAACTGTCATAAGTGTGGATCTACCATGGCAATCAAAGGAAGAGGAGCTAAGAGAGAATATTTGTGTTTAAACAAAGATTGCGGGTATACACAAATAGCTGGAGATGAGTAAATGTTAGTTTTTAAAGGTGACGTAGATAAGTGGCTTGAGCGCTTCATGTTTTTTTTACAGGTTGAAAAAGGCTACTCAGATCACACCTGTGAGGCATATGCGTTAGATCTTGCAGAATTTTTAGAGTTTGTAGAAGATCAAGATAGCTACGATCTTTCCACCCAAAAATTAAGAAATTATCTTACTTATCTTTATGAGTTAAAAAGAGAACGGACCACTGTTGCTCGAAAGCTTGCAGCCTTAAGAAGTTTTTTTCGTTATTTAGAAAAAAGGGATTTATTTCAAGATAATCCTATGGTTGATATTAAAACCCCTAAAAAAGGCCATTACCTGCCACAGTTTCTCTACCCTGGTGATATTGAAAAACTCTTAGATACACCAGATTTAACTAAACCAATTGGGATGCGAGATCGGGCAATATTGGAGCTTTTTTATAGTTCAGGCTTAAGACTTAGCGAGCTTGTAAACCTAAACCTTTCTGATATCGACTGGGATATTGGCTATCTTAAAATTCGAGGAAAAGGTAATAAAGAAAGAATCACTCCAATTGGCTACTACGCCTGCACCTATCTCGAAGACTATCTTACCTTTGCTCGGGATACTCTTTTAAAGAAAAATTCAACAGAAGCCGTTTTTGTTAGTAATAGAGGATCACGCATTAATGGTCGTACAGTTGAATATATGGTAGATAAGTATGTACAAAAAGCCGGATTAAACAGTGGCATATCGCCACACTCTTTAAGACATACTTTCGCAACTCATATGCTAGAAAATGGAGCTGATATCCGCTCCGTTCAAGAGCTATTGGGACATGAAAATATTTCCACAACTCAGATCTATACTCACCTAAGCCGAAGCAGGTTACGTGAGGTTTACTTCAAGGCTCACCCTAGAGCAAAAGGAGACACAGAAAATGTTTGAAGGAACTACTATAATTGCAGTTCGCCGTGGAGACCAAGTGGCCATCGGAGGCGATGGGCAAATAACTCTAGGTGAAAAAACTGTGTTTAAAGCTACAGCTAATAAATTGCGTAAGCTCTATTCGGGAAAGATCATAGCCGGTTTCGCAGGCTCAGTAGCCGATGCCTTTACGTTGTTTGAACGCTTTGAAAAAAAGCTTGCAGAGCATAGAGGCAACCTTTTAAGAGCAAGTGTTGAGCTGGCAAAAGACTGGCGTAGTGATAGAGTTTTACAAAAACTAGAAGCGTTGCTTCTTGTTGCAGACAAAGAACACATTCTTGTAATCTCTGGCTCCGGAGAGGTTATTGAGCCCGACGACAACATTGCTTCAGTTGGCTCAGGAAGTGGTTATGCACTAAGTAGCGCGAGAGCCTTATACAAACATACTGATCTTAGTGCCAAAGAGATTGTGGAAGAAAGCTTAAGGTTTGCGGCAGAGATCTGTGTGTTTACTAATGATCACATCTCCATTTTAGAGTTGGAGGGTTAGAGATGGAAGGTTTGACTCCAAAAGAGATAGTAGCTTATTTAGATAAGTATATTGTTGGCCAGGATAAAGCAAAAAAAGTTGTGGCTGTAGCCTTAAGAAATCGGAAAAGACGCCGATTACTCGGCCCGGAGATAAGGGAGGAAGTAGCACCTAACAACATTCTTATGATTGGTCCTACAGGAGTTGGCAAAACAGAGATTGCAAGACGTCTTGCCAAACTTGCTGGTGCACCATTTGTTAAAGTAGAAGCCACGAAATTTACGGAAGTTGGTTATGTTGGTCGTGATGTCGAAGCTATCATAAGAGATTTGGTAGAAGAGTCTAGGCGGATTGTTAAAAACAATAAGATCGAGTCAGTTAGAGAAATGGCTAAGGACCAAGCTGAACTTGATCTTCTCGACATTTTAGCCCCGACAAAGAGAGAAGAAAAGGCTAATCCTTTTTCGGTTCTATTTGGTACAGAGCAATCAGATCAAAGACCTCAAGTATCACCTGTCGATAGAGAAGAGATTAAAAGGAAACTAGAACAAGGTGAGATGGAGGATGAGTTAATCGAGATCAATGTACCTGAGAGAGAACCACAGGTTGATTTATTTTCTTTTGGCATGGATGACTCAGGCTTTAATTTACAAGACCTTTTTAGTGGTTTTATGCCAAAAAGAACAGCTAAAAAGAAAGTGACAGTGAAAAAAGCCAGAGAGATACTTACCGAAATCGAAGCTGAAAAGCTTCTTGACAAAGATAGCATTAATCAAGAAGCCATTGAACTTGCTCAAAACGAAGGAATAGTCTTTATCGATGAAATTGATAAAATTGCAGGAGGAGCTTCGCAAAACGGTCCTGATGTCTCAAGAGAAGGAGTCCAGAGAGACATTTTACCGATCCTTGAAGGTTCAGTTGTTGCGACAAAATATGGGCATGTAAAAACGGACTATATTCTCTTTATAGCAGCTGGAGCTTTTCATATTTCAAAACCTTCTCAGTTGATCCCAGAACTCCAAGGTCGCCTTCCTGTTAGGGTTGAGCTTTCAAGTCTTACTGAAGAGGACTTTGTAAGAATTTTAAAGGAACCAAAGAATTCTTTGCTATATCAATACAAGGAGCTTCTTAAAACAGAAGGTGTCGAGGTGGAGTTTACTAAATCCGGAATAAGAGAGATAGCTGCTTCTGCCTGTAAGGTAAATGAAAACACTGAAGATATTGGGGCAAGAAGGTTAAATACCATTTTGGAAAATGTCTTAGAAGAGGTATCATTCGAGGCACCTGACCTAGTAGGGCAAAAAGTGGTTATAGATGATAAATATGTAGAGATGAAGATCGGAGATCTTATTAAAGATCGAGACCTCAGTCAGTATATTCTATAAAAAAAGTGCAGGCTAAAAAGCAGCCTGCACCTTTTTACTCTTTTTAGTACCGATAGATTATTGGTTCTAAACTTAAAGGATCAAAATAAACAGGTATTTGCACATAGGGACTAGTTACTGAGTTAGTGCTAAGAACGATATTTATATAGGTAAAAATCTCTTGAGATGTAATGCAACCATCGAGGTTGTAGTCGGCTCTGCGATTTACAAGACCAAGAAGAAAATGCTTTGTAAAATAGCCTAGACCACCATCTTCGCTGTACTGATATGATAGTTGATTTGGTTTAGAAGATGCCAAGATTACATAGGGCGTAGACTTTAGAGCCTTCGGCCTAACTACGCCGTCAAAAAGTGACCCAGAATAACATGAATCAATAACAAGCGTGATGTTATCTGTATCGAGCATTTCTAATAGGTTCTTAAGATTGTTATCTAGTAAGGCATCTTGTTGGTTTTCTTCGCTATAGCCGTATAAAGCCAGTTTATCGGGGCTTCCATGGCCTGAAAAATAGATTAAAAGGAAGTCTTCTGGTCTAATAACTTTTTGTAGATTATTTAATATTTCTACGATGTTAGAGTAGGTTGCCTCTTGGTCACGAACTGATATTACAGTATTAGGGGTTTTCGAAAAGAAATCTTCTACGGCATTTGCATCAGCGGAGTTAAGATCGTTTAGATACAAATATTGGCTTAACCCAATTATTAAATAATAACCTTTGCCTACTGGGTAAAAAACTGTGTTAATAACACCAGGGTAGACATCTACTTCAAAAACTCTAGTGATGTTAAACTCTGGTACAGTTAGAGTTATTTGCTGCCTTCCTTCTGGAAGATCATTGATGAGGAAGTAACCATGGCTGTTAGTTTGGGTAGATTGGCCACTTTTTGTAGATACTAGTGCCTTTTGTAAGGGTAGGTAACCTTTTGGTATTGAGGAATGAGAACTGATTTCTACCGAGTCAAAATTGCCAACTAGCTCTTCTCTAATAACTATAGTTCCCGCAATGCTTCCTAAACGGCTCCGATGTGAAAAACATCCAGTTAGAATTAATATTGAAAAAAGCAAAAAGGTTAGGCGCTTAAGACGCATATTACATTTCACCTCACATTTTGGGCACAAAGATGTGGAGTTTTTCAGTGTAGAGCGTGGTTTTTAGGGGAGTCTTACCTTTAATCTCGCCATCTACCATGATCTCGCTAGCTAGATTACTTTTAATTTGTACATTTTTCGCTCTTAAAAATTCTACTTTAGGATGATTTACATGCCCTCCTGTATAGATTTTGGGCAATATTTTCATTATTTCCCAGCCTGTGGCGTCTTTGACAAGTACAACATCAAAAAAGCCGTCAGAGGGATCTGCTTCAGGCGCTAGATATATTCCTCCGCCTGTATAAGGGGTATTCATCACATAAACAAGAACGGATGTGATCTCTCTGTGGTAATCATCAGCATCTATAATTAGGTTTAATGGTTTTAACTGAAAGACGGAGGCAATTAAGGCGAATAAAATAGCAAGTGGGCCTTTTAAGATGCGTCGGCTTCGCTTAGAGTTGACTCGAATCATAACATCTGTGGCCAGTCCTACAGCGACTGAGCATAAAAAAATACCTTCTGAGTTTAAACCCAAGTCTATCTGACTAAGTTGTCCTTCGGTAAGTAGCTTTAGGCTCTCTATCCCGAAAGGTATTTTTAGAGATCTTGCTAAATCATTTCCTGTACCAAGGGGGACAATGCAAAGAGGCTTGTTGTCCTTTGGCATTCCATTAACAATCTCGTTAATTGTACCGTCTCCGCCTACAGCGATTATTCCATTAAAGTCGTCTAGATCCGCTGCAAGGTCAGAGGCGTGTCCAGGAGCTTTAGTTAGGTATAGTTTATAGTCTATACCTAATTTTTCCAGCTCTTTTTCAATATTGGGTAGATTATTGCGAGTAAGCCCTCTTCCAGCTGTTGGATTAGCTATTACTTTATATGTCATTATAGGTCCTCACTTTAATTATATTACTTCATTTAAGTTATTCGCTTGAGCAGGTGTTGTTCCTCCTCTTTAGTGATTTGACTATTAAGGTTTCGAAAATAGGTTATTTTTTAGACCCCCGTCAAAGGCGAGGGTCTAATACAGGTTTATCAAGATAAGTAATCTCTTCTAATATAAGGTTTTTTCTGTTCTGATCTACAGTAGCTGTAATTACAGCAATACCGCCTTCTCTAATAGGAAGCAAGTTTTTTTCTTCTCTTGGGAAATAAGTGACATCTACCTGACCAGTTTCGTCTTCCATTACAAAAAACACTACTGGTCTGCCGCTTTTAGTTGGTGGACGGTGGGGTCTAAAGACTTGACCTCCAAACTGAACACGTCCTTCTTTCTCAAAAGCTTTGTCAGCTTTAACTACATAATCTGGTAGCTTAGGTCTATAAAAGTGCATTGCATGATAAGAGGGTGATAAATCTAAGACCTTTAGCTCTCGTAAAAAGCGTTCCCAGGGAGTAAAATCACCAGGGATCGGTTTTGTACCCCAAGCCTCCCATAAAAGGCTTCTGCGACTTTGGCCAAAACAGTCCAGTGCTCCAGAAAGAACTAAGAGGCGCCGCTCTTTATTAGGAATTGATCTTATCTGAGTAGAGTTAAAGGGACGCTTTTTAAGGATATCTTCCATAACCTTTTCAGAGAAGCCTTTAATTAGCTTTAAACCTAAATAAAGATAAAAGTCTTTGCCGTAGGTTTCAAACGGGGATTGATTTATGTCTAAAGGCACAACTTTTACTCCCAAACGCTTAGCTTCCCAAAGGAGAGACTGAGGAGGATAGTACCCGAGAGGTTGATTATTGATTAAAGCACCAAAAAACTCAGCAGGGTAGTGACACCTTAAAAATGCAGTCTTGTAAGCTGTTTGGGCAAACGAAGCAGAATGAGCTTCGCAAAAGCCGTAGCCTGCGAAACTTTCTAGAGTTTGAAAAATGCTTTCAGCTGTCTCTAAAGGAACACCTCTTTCAGTAGCACGACTTACAAAGAGATTACGGAAGTCATAAAGCTCATTCTCTCTTTTTTTGTTAGTGAGGGTTTTACGCAATTTATCAGATTCACCAGGGGTAAAACCTCCTAGGGCTGATGCAATTTGAATAATCTGTTCCTGAAAAACAATAAGACCAAAAGTTTTTTCAAGGTAGGGTTTTACTTCGTCTGTGAGATAGGTGATCTCTTCTTCTTTGTTATGGCGTTTGATATAAGGTTCTACCATATTGCCTTTAATAGGTCCTGGACGTATTAAGGCCACACTTGCCACGACATCGCTAAATTTTTCAGGCTTTAGTCTATGCTGAAGACTTCTTTGGGCAGGGCTCTCTAACTGAAAAACCCCTAAAGTTTTTCCTTCTTGAAGCATTTTATAAGTAGCTCTATCTTCAGCTTTTATAGGTAGATTAAGTTCAGAAAGTGCCCCAAGAGTGCGCAGTGATAATAGATCAAGCTTAACGATCCCCATCTCTTCAATGTCGTCTTTGTCTAAAGCTACAATCATTCTGCCGGTAGCAGCTTCCACTAAAGGGGTATGACACGATAGGTAATCTGAGGCTATAGCGATCCCACTTGAGTGTGTAGCAATATGCCTTGGCAGGCCATACATCTTATCTACTAGTGGAGAAATGAGGTTTTCCGGCAGACCAATTCTTAGAAGATCATTTCGTGCCATGTCTTCTCTGTAGCAATGGAAAGCTGCAATACTTGCCACATGATTGCTTCCATATTTATTTTCTAGGTATTCCCAAAGCTGTTCCCTTTTTGCCCAATCAAAATCGATATCAATATCTGGTTGTTGGCTACGTTCAATACTTAGAAAACGCTCAAACACTAGGTTGTGTGCTATGGGATCTACCTGTGTTAAGTCTAGACAGTAGCTTACCAACGATCCTGCTGCTGATCCACGCCCTTGATAGGTAATGTCTCTTTTTTTTGCTTCACACACTAGATCGTAGACTAAAAGGAAATAACTATCATAACCAAGGGTGGAGATTGTGTTTAATTCATGCTCCAACCTTTCTAGGGCCTTATGACTATCAGTTCCATATTTTCCTTTTAACCCAGCTAAGGCTATTTCTTTAAGTTTAGCTGTGGCACCAGGTATGCTCGGCAGTAGCTTTGGCGGAACGAGGGGTTTTGTGTCACATAACTCCGCTAAGTTGCTCATCCCCTGCAAAGCATCTGGAAACTTGGCAAATCGCCTTTTAAGCTCCTCTGAGGAACAAAGATAACTGGCGTTATTGAAGGATCTTTCGGGATGCACATCATCTAGCTTTATGCCAAGGCGAAGACAACTCAGACTATCGTGAACCGGAAAGTCTTCTTCGTAAGCATAGTGGACATCCACAGAGGCTACTGTGGGAACTTGCAGTTCCTTTGCAAGCTCATCTAAATTATTTAAGATTTCACCTGTGCGTGGTAGAAGGTCATTGGTCATCTCAATAAAAAAACGACCTTCAAAAAAAGTAGACAGCCTTTTGGCAAACTCTAAGGCTTCCTGATAACGTCTTTTGAGGAGAAGTCTTTGTAGTCTAGAGTTTCTGCAGCCAGAAAGGGCAAAGATCCCATCTCCATGTGGAAGAGACTTGTCATCTTTATCTGGTCTATTTAAGTAGGTACAGATCTTTTGGTAGCCGATATAGTTTTCTGCAAGTAAAGTCAGGTGACTTCCATCTTCTAGAGTAACTTCGCAGCCAATTATGGGTTTTATACCCGCATCAAGCGCAAGCCTCTGGAACTCCCATACCCCAGAGACGCTATCATGATCAGTTAGAGTCATAGCTTGATAGTTCAGTTCGCTGCCTCTTTTAATCAGCTCATAGGGCCTACTCGCTCCATCAAGGAGCGAGTAGGCAGAATGGGTGTGAAGTGATATTGTCATAGGACTGTCTCCTTTAGTCAAAACTCTGATATAAAAATGCCTCTTTTGTAGGTGTAAAGGCTATTTCAAAAAGTCCTTTAGGGTCTGTTTTTACCAACAAAAAATTCAGTACAGGCTCCCCATGCCACCAAGCTCCGCTTTCATACCAATTATCTAGCTCTGCAACTATTGTGTAGTAGACACCCCTAAACACAAAGCTGTTGTTTTTAATTACTATTGGTTTTTCCCAGATGTGAGCCACATCCATACCCCCAGATAAAATTGGAACTACGCACCCTTTCGCGGCGACTGACAGAAATGCCAAGAGTTAGGCTTCTTTCCTGGTCTAAGAGTTCTTGAATGACGCTTGGAAAGCTAAAATCAAAAAGACTCTTTTGATGAGCTCTAGGTTCCTCCCAGATTAAACAGGTTAAGTTTTCCCATGGAAAAAGAGCTTCTAAAGCCAGTGTTAGAGATTTTCTGCCGATTTTATCTTGGCATAGTTCAATGCTCTTTTTTTCGGAAGCAAACCAGATATTAGTGGCATGTCTCGGAAGCTCTTTCTTGAGAAAAAAAAGGACC
>JAQVYS010000075.1 GCA_028708605.1 Bacillota bacterium | reverse complement strand
TGAATTATTCAACATGAAGGGTGAAAGCTATCGCATAAAGAACCGCAATACAATTCTTGGGTAAAAATGGCGGAAAGTGTCCAAAATTATCTGCCGAAATTTGTCCAAAAGTACTTGCCGTTTACAGCATATCAAAGTAGAGAGCATCTTGCAGGAACTTTCTGCTCAGGTCTTAATCTAGCGCTACCACGTCTTGCCATATACTCTCTAGTGATCCACTGCCCTGGAAATCCCACTCTATAAGCACCAATATGCTGGTTTGGAACCAAGAGATATCTGGTAGATAAAGTATTTAAGATCTGCTCTAAAAGAAGATTGGCTTGATCTACCATTCGTTCCGTAGCAAATGGCCAGTATGAACCGACACCTTCACTAGACATCCCACTATTTGATTCTATAATACTTGGGTTATCGTAGCCTCTAGGCGCAACTAGTCTCCGTAACCATGCAAGCGCTGGATATAGAACGTGGAAAAGACCAGTGATGCCGTAGGAAGGATTCTCTGCAGTACATGGTGGAGTTCTAACACCAAAACTTCTAATATCTACTTCAACTGGTTCGTCTACATTGTTTGGAATAAACGTTCTTGGCATAATGACTCTAGGGTTAGGACAAGGTTTTCCTGGCTCGTCCAAAGTATGATCCCAAATCAAGCAAGTTGAACCTGGTACTCCATCGATATTTAAAAATACTAAAGGCTCTTTAGGTTTTATTGTAAGTCTCTCATAGTGTGGCGCCATCCCGTAGTCGGTAATATGTTTTATTCTCAAAAACCAACAGGCTTCTGCGTCTTGTACAACAAGCTTTTTATTGTTTTTCTGAAGCTTAGGATGACACAATGCCATATCGTCAGTTACAGGGTGCAATTCGCAAGTATCGCTCATCTCGAAATAAAAATTTCCGTTGGTTACGGTGTTTACAGCCAAAAGAATTTCACCGTCAATTTGGCGGTGAACCTCCTCGATCATTTCACTTTTACCACCACCACTAGCACCCTCGTGCATAAAGGTTATGACGTTATCATAAGGGCTGATGACTTTTACGGTAGAAGCATGGGCTGTGATCCATCCTTCCTCCTCTCCTATTGTAAGAAGCATACCATAGACACCTTTTTTTGCACTTGGAACTGGGTAAAGATTATAAGAAAAGATCTCATGCATATTCTCTAATCTATTATGAAGAACAACTTGTTTACCACCAAAATGAGTATGTCTAAATGGTGGAGCTAGGTAAATAATGGAGCGAGGTTTAAAACTATCAGGCACTTCGCTTGCAGGTATGAAGCCTTGTAAATCTACAAGAGCTGTTACGAAAAAGGCATTATTTTCAGGAGCAATTAAAGGCGCAGGATAGCCGTGTTCTTTACTACCCCCAGCCATAAACGGCATAACAATTAAGTGCTGAGATGAAAGCCATTTCAGTGTAGATTTACGAAGAGTTTCAAAGTCTTCACCATACTTATCCTTATATCTAACCTTATCTGTAGGCTTATCATCTGCATTAATAATGGCATCTGGATCTCGCCTGCTCATATATACATCCTGATAATTTGCCACCACACCGTTTTTACATTTGGCTACAGTAGCCTCTAAAATTTTCCCATTGCTAGGTATCTCGCTTACTACCTCATAATAGCCTCTAGCGTCGTAGCCAACTGCCATTTCTATTAGCTGTTGTCTGCTCTCTGGAATTATAAGTCTATCTGATTGTCCTAAGGCTTCTTGGAGTTCTTCATTTAATACAATTCTGTCGAGTGGATTTTTGTACATAATCATCCTGTTATTATATTAATAAACCAACTATTGTTAAATTTGTGTCAACTTCATCCCAAAATAAAACCACCACTTATCAGCATTTAGGCTAATAAGTGTTGGTTACAAACTTACTTTTTTATGGTTGCTTCCAACTACTTATTTCTTGAACCCATACAAGAATAATTAGGTAATAATTGAGTTCTTACCTCAAGTTTTAAATGTACACCAAACAAAACTTAACCTAAAATGACAATCTCGGCAATTTTAACACAAGCTGCTTATCTAAGTAAAAATTGTGACTTTTACACACAAAGTAGTTTTTCAAGACGTAAAGCTTTTCCAATAAAGCCTTACGGCATTATTATCACAAACATTAACCTTAAAATTAAGTCTCAGTTCTATTTTTCCTACAAATTTTCCTATTTTATCTAATATACATGTTCCTTGTAATAATCATCACCTTAAGTCATGTATTCAGTATTTCTTAAAAAACAACAGCCCACAAAGAGCTGTTGTCGTGTTTTTTGATGACTATCTAACAACTACTTTAATATATTAGTCGAAGAGGTGTAGGCTCTATCAATTGTTATAACAGCATAAAAGGTTTGATCTATAGCAGCGATCCTCGAGGAGATCTCTTTAATTAGCTCTTTATCTTTCTTTTCGTAACTTGCGGGTACTGTCACATCAAAGACTAAATTGCTATGGGTTTTTCCCTTTACTACACGAAAATCATGCATCGACAAAGAACTGTCTATAGATGAAACAACCCCTTCCGTAAGGTCCCGAAGCTTGTTTACATATGGGTCATCTTTAATAATCGGATCAATGTGAATGACTAAATGAATGCCTAAATCAAGAGCAATGTTGCGCTCAATATTATCGATCAAATCATGGCTTTCTAAGATATCAACACTTGCATTTACCTCTGCATGTACAGAAGCAAAACAACGATTAGGACCGTAGTCATGGACTACTAAATCATGAGTATCTAAAATAGCTTCATGCTGTTTGATATAAGAGTCTATTTTCGCAACCAATTCATCAGACGGCCTTTGTCCTAAAATGCGGTTGAGGGTCTCCCGCAAAATTGAAAACCCTGTTATCATAATAAAAATCGATACGCCAACTCCCATATAGCCATCTAGTTGAAGTCCAATCAATGGCGAAATAATCGTTGAAACTAAGATTACTGAAGTCGCCATTACATCAGTAAGACTATCTGCTGCTGTGGCTCGTAACATGGAAGAATTAATCATTCTGCCAAGCTTTTTATTAAAGGCAAATAACCACAGTTTAACTACAATAGAAAAAACCAGTACCGAGACTGATACTATGCTAAACTCAGTAGAAACTGGAGCAATGATCCTAGATATGGAAGTCATCATTAGTTCTATCGCAATTACTAAAATCAAAACAGCAACTAAAGAAGAAGCTATGTATTCAATGCGGGCATGGCCAAAAGGGTGCTCTTCATCTGCAGGTTTTCCTGCAAGCTTAAAGCTTACAACCGTAATTAAAGAAGAACCAGCATCAGAGAGATTGTTTACTGCATCGCCTGTAATAGCTATGCTTCTTGTAAATGTTCCCACAGTAAATTTCAGAGCTGCTAAAAGCAAATTTAAGATCACACCAATTGTGCTACTTAATTTACCATAACCTTCACGGACCTTTGGTACTTGTACATCTTTATAGTCTTTGACAAACCTTTTTAGTAATAATTCTTCCATGTTTTTTACTCTCCTAAGATACTTCCAAAATTTGAATAGGCTTAAAACATTTGAGAAACAAAGCATTAATCAATTGATCGATGCTTTGTTTCTTATGCAAACTGTTATTTACTAGAAAACACAACTGCCTAGCTCTTTATATTCAGCTGTCTAAGGTCGTGTCCAGAAGGATTCTGAAATATTTTAAGGTCAAACTCGCCTGCAACCGCTAAGATGTGATCAAAGATATCAGACTGCACTCCTTCATAGACTATCCATCTAGTGTCATTAGTAAAAGCATATACCTCAAGTGGCAATCCCCCTGCTTCGGGAGCAAGTTGTCTTACAATCTGTAATAGATTATCGTTGATCTGTGGATGGTGTTTTAGGTAACTCACAATATAAGCCCTAAATGTTCCTACATTAGTTAAGCGTCTGCCATTTACCATACTTTCAGGATTAATATTGTGCTCTTTGTTATACTCTTCAATCTCTTTCTCCTTACCACTAATATAATCTGTGAGGTAATGGATCTTCTTTAGCCTTTCAATATCCGCATCAGACAAGAATCTAATAGTGGTCATATCGATATAGATAGAGCGTTTAATTCGTCTACCTCCAATATCAAACATACCTCTCCAGTTCTTAAAAGAATCTGAGATTAAGGAATAAGTCGGAACAGTAGTAATAGTCTTATCCCAATTTTGTACCTTGACAGTAGTCAGGGTAATATCGACAACATCTCCATCTGCGCCATATTTAGGCATCTCAATCCAATCGCCAATTCGAACCATATCATTTGCTGAGAGCTGAATGCCAGCAACAAAGCCTAAGATTACGTCCTTAAATATTAACGAGTATATTGCAGTTAACGCGCCAAAACTGCTGAGAATTATTACTGGGCTTTGTCCGATTAAGGTTGCTATAAGGACAATCCCAATTACAATAACAAGAATGATTTTAACTACCTGTAGAAAGCCTTTAATTGGCTTTTCTTTTGAGCTTTTTGCATAAGTATTGTAGAGGTCATTAATAGCATTTAATACTGAGTCAACAAGCAAAATCGTAACAGCTAAAACATAGGTTACAGTCAAGCGCTGAACCAAACCCTGACCATCGCCAAAGGCTGGTGCTGCGTTATAAACAATTATTGCTGGAATAAAGTAGACTAGCCGGTCTAAAATCTTATGATCTACTAAAATGTTATCCCACTTTGTTTTGTTGCTTTTTATATAGTGTTTAAGTATCCTTAATACAACCTTTTTTACGATCAAAAAAGCCACTAAACAGGCAAGAACAAGCAAAATTACAACAATACCAAAAGACAGATAACCAGCCCAAGTTTCATTTATTAAGCCAAATGAAATTAGGAGATTGCTAAAATATTCCATGAGTTTATCACCTAATAATACAAAGTTATATTTTTCGCTCTAACATTGGAAAAACGTCGCTAATAAACACCATCTTACCTTAAATTAACAACCTACCTATTAAGTATAACATATTACAAAATAGAGCCCAAAACTAAAAGCAGAAACTGTATTTGCTCTATTTAGTCTCTACAGAAACATAAATATCTCAACAAACACTTGACAACTGTAACGTATAGGTTATTATAGTATTAAAGCTACGTATACGTTATGGTGGATATATAGCTAAATCGTCTATTATGTCGATTTACTCATTATAATCTAGTTATTAGAGAGGTCGTTCAAACGTATACGTATAGGTTTGCTTAGGCTCTAAAAACAAGGAGGCATTTATATGGTTAGTAAATTTCGAGAACCTGGAAACGGTTTAACCCATTTAGTCGGAGCAATTCTTTCGGTAGTAGGATTAGTTTTTTTGCTTATAAATGCGATCCCAAATAGGGACCCTTTTCAAATCATCTCATTTAGTGTATTTGGTATCAGCCTAATTCTGCTTTATTCAACAAGCGCTACTTACCATATCGTAAATGCTTCAGAAAAAACTGTCGCTTTTTTAAGAAAGCTAGACCATAGTATGATCTATGTTCTAATTGCAGGCACATATACCCCAATTTGTCTAACTCTTCTTAGAGGCCAAACAGGATATGTACTGCTCAGTCTAATCTGGGCTATTGCAATATCTGGCATTGTTCTACAGACCTTTCTAATCAAGGTACCAAGAATAGTCTATACTTTAACTTATATCATCATGGGCTGGCTTGCAGTCTTCGCCTTTTCTCCCCTGTTAAACGCGATATCTCTACGAGCTTTAAGCTGGCTTATTGGAGGCGGAGTCCTCTATACAATCGGTGCTTTGATCTACGCTATAAAAAGGCCTAACTTCATCAAAAAGTGGCTTGGGTTTCACGAGATCTTTCATATTTTTGTGATCCTTGGCTCTATAAGCCATTTTATCTTCATCTTTAGATATTGTTAGCAGACAACACCAATATTTTATATCTAAATGGCCTTGTTTTTACAAGGCCAATTTTTATACATCCTTGCGATCTAGTCTAATAAGAGCAAGACCAAAAAAGACTACTCCTGAAAAAAGAATTACCAAGACACTAGTCAACGTAGAAACTATGCTACCTTTAATACTAAAACTTACTCCAAAAACAATTTTCATCTCTTCAAGAACAGGTTCTGGGAGATTTGCTAACGAGAAAGGCTTATCCATCATGATCTTTCTATACAGAGATCCAGAGTAGCTTGGAGGAAAAAATTTGGTCACTGTTTGGACACCATTTGGGAGCTGACCAATTGGAACATAGATACCAGTTAGAAAACCGATTAGCGTTCCCATAACTGAACTTGCTACGCCAAAAGAGCTGCTTGATTTAAAAAACGAAACAAAGAAGAGCATCATTGCTGTAGAAGAAAAAACACTTACCATCATAACTCCAATTAGAGAGATTGCCTCTTTTAACTCTAGCCATCTTCCCCCCGATACTACAATGTAGATCTCAGCAAGCAAAAGGCCTAAAATACTGATTAATACACCAATTATCCATGCACTTAAAATATATCCACTTAAAATGTGGGTGCGTTTTATTGGCGAGGATTTAAAATCGTTACTTATTTTTCTATCTCTGTCATCTATCAGGATACCAAATGCGCCTAGAGTCGTGGTTATTGAAGTTACTGCCAAGGTCCCAGCCATAATCCAGCTATCCATTAAGTATCTTGCATGCTCCCCAACTATCTCCGACACAGAAGAAACAACTATATCACCTAAGAAAAGAGCATAGAGACCAATAATTATAAATACTGCAAGAAGTGAAAAGAATACCGAGCTGCGATCTCTAATAAAGATTAGCACATTACGCTTACAAAGATGAAAAACATTGCTCATCTTGCTCAATCCTCCCTAATCTCTTTACCTGTTATACCGACAAAAACATCGTCCATGTTGCCTGCGATCACCTGAAAATCCTTGAACTTATCCTTTAGGTCTTCTAGAATTGGCAAAGCATCTAAACTGTCTCTAATGTTTATTACAAACTGTCCACCTGCGATCTTATAAGAAAAACCCTTGGTTGTTAAAAGTGTTTTAAGTTCAACTTCATCCTTTGCTACAAGATATAGTTTGTCAGATGAATATCTGCTTTTTAAGCTTGCAGGAGAGCCTGTAGCAACTATCAAACCGTTATCGATTATGGCTACATTATCAGCAGTTGCACTTTCCTCCATATAGTGAGTGGTAAGAAAAACGGTAAGCTGACTATGTGCTTGGAGGTTTCTAATAGCCTCCCAGACGCTTAATCTCGTTTGTGGGTCTAAACCAGTAGTTGGCTCATCTAAAAAGATAATCTGCGGCGTATTTACAAGGGCCCTAGCAATATCAGTACGCCTTCTTTGTCCACCTGAGAGTTTGCCGTACGGTTGTTTAAGAAAACCGGTAACACCCGAAACGCTAGCTGCAAAATCTACTGCCTCTTTTTTCTTTTTACCAGAAAGGCCATAAAAGGAAGCTCTCAAATCCAAGTTTTCCTTAACCGTTAGAAGTCTATCTAGAACACTGTACTGAAAAACAATACCAATGTTCCTTCTAATGTCAGAGTCGTTTTTACCGAGTTCGTAGCCTGCAACACAAACAGATCCAGAGTCAGGCTTAAGCAGTGTACTTATAATTTCGATCGTTGTAGACTTGCCCGCTCCATTTGGCCCTAGAAAGGCAAATAATTCGCCTCTTTCTACAGTAAAGTCGATACCTCTTACCGCCTTAATCTCACCATAACTCTTTTTAAGACCAGTAACTTCAAGAATTGTTTCCAAGTTGACACCTTCTTTCTTTGTTTATTCAACAATTTTTCTCAAACAGCATTTTTCGCCAATAACTCTTGCTATAATATAATCAGCTTAGTATATAAAAACAGAGTGGGAGGAATAACTGTGAAATTGAAATTTCTAGGAACTGCAGCTGCAGAAGGGATACCTGCACTTTTTTGTTCATGTGATACCTGCAAATTGAGTCTTGAGCTTGGAGGAAAGAATCTTAGAAAACGCTCTAGTCTCCTTCTTGATGACAAGATCATGTTCGATTTTAATGATGCCCTGTTTTATGTTCATAACTACCAGCTCGATCTATCTAAGCTTGAGCATCTTGTAATCACTCATTCCCATAGCGATCATTTTAATATCTTTGATTTAGAATATAAGCTGATTTGGTACACAAACCCTGGCAATCCTCCACTAAACATCTATGCAAACGAAAAAGCTCTAGACAGAATCTATCACACCCCTGAATTTTCCACTTGGCATAAAATTGGGGCAAGTGAGCTTTTAAATTTTCACACAGTAAATAGATGGAAAGAGTTTTATATTGCTGATTACAAAATAACGCCTCTTGCTGCTAACCATATCACCTGTTATGAAGGCGAAGAGTCCTTGATCTATGTCATTGAAAAAGATGGCAAACGATTTCTCTATGGTCTAGACTCAGGATTTTACGAGGAAAAAACCTGGGAGTATCTTAAATCTCACTATTTTGATCTGTTGATCCTTGATTCTACAATTGGTTTTTTAGAGGTAGAAAAACCAAGTAACCACATGGCTCTAAGCGAAAACGTCGCTGTGATTGAGACCCTCAAAGAAAGTGGTTCAATCGACGAAAACTCTATAATCATATCTACACATTTTTCTCATAACGGCAAAGTTGTCTACGATACGAGTAGCAAAATCTACAAAGAACATGGTCTAATCATGAGCTACGATGGCATGGAAGTTGAGATTTAAATCATTATATTTCTATGTTTTATTTGTCAAAAACACCCTTGAGTCTTAAGATCAAGGGCGTTTTT
>JAQVYS010000013.1:1082-35911 GCA_028708605.1 Bacillota bacterium | reverse complement strand
ATCCCTTGCCTAAGAAGTTTGAGTATCTGATCTTCTCTTGGTGAAAGCTCAACTTTTGTTGACAAGTAAGACACCCCCTAACCCTTAACAAACAATTTCAAACTAAGATATTAAAACTTCTTATTTTATTTATTTAAGTTTCACGAACTTTTACGGTTTTAGTATAACATAGCTTTTAAAATAAAACAAACAAATGTTCACTTTCTTCTTGACACGAACATATGTACGGTATATGATGTATTTGAACACATGTTCGCATCAAGAATTATGAGGTGACTTATAATGGCTAAACAAAGAACAGTTGGGAAAAGATTAAGATTGCCATTGTGTCTATTGTTATTTTTGATTGTTATAACTTCATTTACTATAAGAAAGAGTAGAGCAGGCGATTTTATTCGTTCTAACAGAATAAATATTGTTGTTGAAAATGGAGATAGTTTGTGGAGCATAGCAAAAAAAATTGCACCAGACCATGATGCCAATGAAGTCATCTGGTATCTGATGCATTTAAATGGAAAAGAAAATAAAATAGTTTACGAAGGTGAATTTTTAATTTTCGATTATACTGCTATAAATTAAAGTATGATTTCAGTAATCTCGGAAAAGTTTTTCACAAGATATGTTGCATCTTCAAGTTCTGTTTTTCCACCATAGCCGAATAAACATCCTATAGTAGGGAGTTTATTTAAGTTACCAGCTTTAACATCAGACTTTCTGTCACCAATCATATAACCTTTCGTAATAGGGTAGTCTTTTAGAAGTTTGGCAACTAAATCTACCTTGGATTTGGTCTGAAATCGGCCAGCGCTGTAAAGGTCTGTAAATAGATGGCCAAAATCACAGTGATTGATAATAGCGTCTATATATTGTTCTAGACCGTTACTAGTTACAAAAATATCATATCCACGTTCTTTAAGTGTGAAAAGAGTTTTTTTAACTCCAGGGTAAAAAAATAGACTGCCACTTTTAATGAGTCGGATTTCATTTTCGAGCATGATTTTGTCAGCTAAAAGTCGGGTTTTTGTGTCAGAGCCAGGTAATATTGCCCCCCAAATCATATCTAAGGTATTGCCTAGTTGGTGTAAAAAGTTTTCTTCACTAGGAATATCTCCAGAATACAACCCGCGATTTTTTAACTCAGCAAACGTCAATCTAAAGGCGGGAATAGCTACATGTTCGGTGTGTAGCAGTGTCCCATCCATATCAAAGAGTGCTGCTTTCATTTTAACACGCCTTTCTAAAAATGCTCTGCAATTTTGGCTGCAGATAATTATTGTATATAAACATATTCTATGGCATTTTGGCAATAAAAGCTATCTTAAAAAGACTTCGAGGTGATCCTCGGGGTCTTTTTTTAAATTATTGAAATTTTTTTTGTGATTTTGAAGGATATCCTTAGTTAACGTGGAATAAGCACCATATGTGGGGGAAAGTGGGGAAAAGTGGGGTGACCTTATGTTTATTGGTGAATATTTGCATAATCTCGATACTAAAAGCCGCCTTACTATACCGGCTAAGTTTCGTGATGAGCTTGGTGATATCCCAGTTGTAACAAAAGGTCTCGACAATTGTTTGTTCTTATTTCCTCCGGAAGAATGGAATAATATGGTTAACCGGCTCAAAGAGCTTCCTATTGGGAAAGCTGATGTTAGAGCGTTCACTAGATTCTTTTTATCTGCAGCCTCTGAAGCAGAAATCGATAAACAAGGTAGAATCAACATACCTGCAAATCTTAAACTACATGCAGGAATCGAAAAAGAAACAGTGGTAGTTGGTGTATCTAATCGTATTGAGATTTGGGAGCCAAGTGCATGGAAAGCTTATATGGATTCGTTTAGTAGTTCTATTACTGAGATAGCTGAGAACCTGGTTGATTTAGGAATATAGAGGGTGTTAGGTATGAATCATGTGCCTGTCTTGTTTAAGGAATCTATAGACCTTTTAGAGCCTACCCCCGGAAAAGTCATAGTAGACTGCACGCTTGGCAGAGGTGGGCATACAAAAGGTTTTTTAGATAGTGGAGCTAAAGTAATCGGTTTTGATCAAGATATTGAAGCCATTCAAGAAGTGGTAGAATCCTATCAATTAAAAAAGGTGTCTGATGAACCACTAATCTACCAAAATGACCAGTTGATTGTGGTACACGCGAATTTTAGTAAGATTTCAACTGTTTTGGCAAAACTTGAGATTTTAGAGGTGGACAGCATCTTTTGGGACTTAGGGGTGTCATCACCTCAATTTGACAATCCTAGCAGGGGGTTTAGTTACCGTTTTGATGCTAAACTCGACATGCGTATGGATCAGACCCAAGACGTGTCAGCATGGGATATTGTCAATACTTGTGAACTAGATCAATTGACTACGATTATTAGAGAATTTGGGGAAGAACGGTATGCACGGCGTATTGCAAGGCAGATCGTAAGCGATCGACCAATCGACACCACTTTTGAGTTAACAGAGACTATCAAAAAAGCGATGCCAGCAAGAGCACTGGCTGAGCAGCATCCTGCTAAACGCACATTTCAAGCGATTAGAATTGCTGTAAATAATGAGTTAGCCGCTTTAGAAGATAGTTTAGAAAGTGGACTAAGACACTTAAAACTAGGTGGCAGGCTTGGAGTAATATCCTTTCATAGTCTCGAAGACCGTATCGTTAAGGAGTTTTTCAAAAAAAAGCAAGACCCGTGTACTTGTCCTAAAACTATACCATATTGTGTATGTGGGAAAAAACCTACTATTAAGATTATTACGAGAAAGCCTATAGTTCCTGCAACTTTAGAAACAGAAGAAAATAGAAGGGCTCACAGTTCAAAATTAAGAGTCGCTGAGAAAATATCGGAATTTAAGGAGGTGGGAAAGTGATTTACCAAGAAATAAATAAACAGAAAATTGCAAAGAAAAAATCGCAAATCGATGAGAACTTTCCTGCTATTCTAATACTAATTTTGCTATTAGCGATTCCTCTAGTTGGGGTTGCACTGTTACAGGGACAGGTTTCTAGTCTCTCTTTAAGACTCGCTGATAAAAATCGCATTTTACAGATTGAAGATGAGAAACTGAGACAATTGAATTATCAACTTAAGGAGCTTCAATCCCTACAGAAAGTAGAAGAAGTTGCACTCTCTTTAGGTCTAGTAAACAATAACAATACAGAAGTTGTAGTGTTGATCCCTCCAAACGCAAGACCAGCTGCCTCACCTGAAAGAATCGATGCTGGACCAGCAAGTGTTGCAGGCGCAGTACCAGCGAGTCTCTTCGACAGGCTATTAGACTTTTTCTATGGTCTTTTAGGGGGGTCTGAGCTGTTATGAAGGAACTTATTAGGATGAGGCTTGGCCTCATCTTTTTTTTCATGTTGTTTTTGTTTTTACTTGTAGTTTTAAGGTTATTGCAGTTTCAGGTAGTAGAAGCTAAAGAGCTTTCAGACAGAGCGTTATCTCAAAGATTACGTATCGATACAATAACTCCTGAAAGAGGCGATATCTTAGATCGAAATGGAAAAATTCTAGCAGAAAGTATTCCAACTCCTGCAGTGTATGCTGATCCGAGTATTATTAAAAACCCACAAAAAACTGCAGAAGCTTTAGCACCAGTACTGGATATGAATGTAGAGGAACTGTATAGCATCCTTACAAAGCCTGGTAACTTTGTATGGTTAACTAGAAACCTTCCTATAGGTAAACGCTCAGAGATCGATAGTCTTAATTTAAGAGGTATTCGTGTTGTTAGTCTACCAAGACGTTATTATCCTGAAGGAACGCTCGCAGCTTCTACAATAGGTATTGCTGGTATTGATAATCAAGGTTTAGAGGGTATAGAGGTGACCTATGAACGGTTTTTATCAGGCGAACCTGGACTAAACACAGTAGAAAAAGATCCTGCTGGAAGAGCAATACCTGTTGGGTTTAACAGCAAGTCTTTACCACAAGATGGAGTAGATCTTTATCTTACAATAGATGCAGTTATTCAACACATTGCAGAAAGAGAGATCGAAAAAGCTGTTACAGGTAGTAATGCTAAACAGGGTATACTACTAGCAATGGACCCAAAAACTGGAGAAATTTTGGCATTAGCTGAATATCCAACTTTTGACCCTAATAACTTTGCGTCCTATCCACTTAGTGTACGCAAGAATTGGTCTATTACTGAAAGCTTTGAACCAGGTTCGACATTTAAAGTTTTTGTAGCTGCTGCGGCAATTGAAGAAGGAGCCATAAACCCAAGTACTGAAGTCTATGATCCACCTACTTATCAAGTTGGCGATAGAGTAATCCGCTGCTCATCTATCTGGGGACACGGTCATGAAACGTTTCTTGAAGCATTAGAAAGGTCTTGCAACCCAGTTTTTGCAAAGCTTGCAGCTGAAACTATGAACGATGATACTCTTTATAAATATCTAAGAGGATTTGGCTTTGGAGAGAAGACGGGTGTAGATTTTATCGGCGAAGCCTCGGGTATCTTTGCCTCAAAAAAGAGTCTCTCGAAGGTTTCTTGGGCAAACATTGGCTTTGGACAAGGTATTGCTGTAACTCCGTTACAATTAGTTGTTGCAATGAGCGCCATAGCAAACGATGGTTATCTACTTGAGCCATCTCTTGTAAAAAGTTATAAAGAAAATGGACGAATCGTAAACAGGGCCTTAAATAATAACGGTAAACAAGTAATATCTGAAAGTACCGCAAATACTATTAAAATGATGATGAGATCCGTTATTGTAAATGGTTCCGGAAAAAGAGCGGAAATCGCAGGCTTTCCTGTTGGAGGAAAGACGGGTACTGCTCAGATTCCAGAGGTAGGTGGCTACTCAGAGGACAAGATGGTAGTCTCTTTTCTAGGTTTTGCCCCAGTAGATGATCCTCAGATAGTAGCTTTAGTTGCCATCTTTGAACCCGATACGGACTACAATTTAGGCGGAGTCATAGCTGCTCCTGTCTTCAAGGAATTTACAAAAGCTACTCTGCAATATACTGGAGCAAGGACTAGAGTTCAAGATGGTGGTTCTATTGCAGTCCCTGATCTATCAGGAAAAGCAAGGGATGCTGCAATTAAAGAGCTGACAAAATTAGGCTTGAGAGTCAATATAAAAGGGGAAAGTACGAAAGTATCTAGCCAGGAACCGCTGCCAGGATTTTTCGTTGAGCCTAATACTACGGTTACTTTATTCTGTGCGCTTCAAGAACCAAGAGAGACCCCTCGATTTATCGGCTTATCTTTGGCTGAGGCAAATAGCTTAGCTTTATCTTTTGGTATCCATATTAGAACGAAGGGCACAACTACAAACGGTATTGTGGCAAGCCAAAAACCTGCGGCGGGACAGATGTTAGGTGATGGAGATTCAGTTGAATTAACCTTTATTTCACAGTAAGGGAAGGGTGTTTATGAGTTTAGGTATTGCATTCGAGAATCTACTGCAAAAAGTTCAAAACAGTGAAGTTACAGCAGTGGTTACCAACTCCAAAAAGACCGTACCAGGCAGTGTCTTTGTAGCTATTTCAGGCTTTAAGACTGATGGTCATATCTATATACCAGAGGCTTTAGCTAGTGGTAGCAGATATGTAGTGGTTGAAAAGGATCTTGGATTACCAAATCAAGTTTTGGTCAGAAATAGCCGCGAGGCACTAGCTAAACTCAGTCACGCTTTTTATGATAATCCCTCCCATAAATTAAACCTAATTGGAGTAACAGGAACTAATGGCAAAACTAGCACAGCTTATATGCTATATCACGTTTTAAAAGAGAAAGCAGGTCTCTTTTCAACGGTAAAGACTATGGTTGGCGAAAGTGAGCTTTCCCAAGATCGCACTACTCCAGAGGTTTTAGAGATCGATGATCTGCTCTGTCACATGCTAAAAAATGGTGCAAACTATGCAGTTATGGAGGTATCTTCTCATAGTGTTGTGCTGGATAGAGTTTTAGACCTTCGCTTTGTGGGTGGGATCTTTACCAATCTCAGTCAAGATCATTTGGATTTTCATAAAACTATGGAAGCCTACGCAAAAGCCAAGCAAGAATTCTTTAATATGATGCCTGCAGAAAGCGTAGCTGCGTTTAATAGAGATGATCCTTCTGTAAATTTTATGGCTGCTAAATATATAGGTAGGAAGATTGGCTTTGGCGTAAACAATGGTGAGATTAGAGCTACAAACATAGAAGCTACAGCTACAACTATCGGTTATGACCTTGTAGTTGGCAAAAAAAAATGGGAAGTAAAACTACCTATTGGTGGGGAATTCAATGTGTATAATTCTCTCGGGGTGTTAGCTCTGCTTCATGGCATGGACTTTGACATGGAAGAAGCTATAAGAAAACTTGAAACTTTTCCGGGGGTGCCTGGGCGTTTTGAAAAGGTGGATCTAGGCCAGGACTTTGCTGTAATTGTAGATTATGCCCATACCCCAGATGGACTCGAAAATGTCCTTTCGAGTGCTGCAAAGCAAGTTAGAGGCAAGGGAGACCTGACTGTAGTTTTTGGCTGTGGAGGAGACAGAGACAAAACAAAAAGGCCTAAGATGGGCAAAGTGGTCAGCACATGGGCCGACAAAATTATTGTTACTTCTGATAATCCTAGAACAGAGGACCCAAATCTCATTATTAAAGATATTCTACCAGGCATCGAAGGCAAACCTTATCTAGTCGAGGCTGATCGCAAAAACGCCATCTTTTTAGCTTTAAGTGAGGCAAAGCCTAGTGATATGATTGTAATAGCAGGAAAAGGTCATGAAGACTATCAAGAGATCAATGGGGCTAAGTATCATTTTGATGATCGCGAAGTTGCAAGAGAGGGGCTGATCTTTTTTGGTAAAAATCAGCGTTAAAGAGCTTGAAAAGGTTGTTTCTGGTAAGCTTTGTGGCAATAGAAAAGAGGAAGAGTTAGTAGTAGAGGGCATCTCTATCGACACGAGAAAGCTTTCTGGTGTAGAGGCTTTTGTTGCCTTAAAAGGTGAAAAAAGTGACGGACATATCTATATAAGTCCTAACATTAATGCTAAGATAGTTATAGTCCAAAAACCTGTTGATTTTCCTTGTTATATCTTAGTAGAGGATACCTATAAAGCACTAGGTGATATTGCAAGGTTTCATCGCCGAAAGTATAACCCACTAGTTTTTGCCATCACAGGAAGTAATGGTAAAACTACTACAAAAGAGATCTTAAAAGCTATCTTAGAGGAAGATGGCAAGGTCCTTGCTACAGAAGCTAACTTTAATAACGAAATTGGCCTTCCTCTTACCTTATTTAAGCTAGATGAGACCTATAAGTATGTAGTTCTTGAGATGGGTATGAGAGGTCTTGGTCAAATCGATTATCTTGCAAAAATAGCAATGCCTAAGATTGGAATAATCACTGTAATCGGTGAAGTCCATCTAGAACTGCTAAAAACCAGAGAAAACATCGCCAAAGCTAAAGGAGAACTGTTAGAAAACCTTCCCCAGGATGGCTTAGGAATCATTCCAAGAGAAAGTGACTTTTATGATTACCTAAAAGGGCTTCATATAAATAGTTTCTCCTTTGGAAAAGGCGGGGATATAAAAGCGAGGAATGTCACATTTGACAGCGAAAACCGGGCGAATTTTGTGCTTTTAAAAGGCAAAGAAGAAACGCCAGTTAAACTTGGCCTTTCTGGAGAACATAATGTAAATAACGCTCTTGCGGCAGCTGCTGCAGCAAGTTTTGCAGGGATTTCGCTTACAAAGATCAGTCACGCCCTAGAAAATATAAGCCAGGTTTCCAGTAGACTAGAAGAAGTAAAGGTTTTAGATTTAATTATTATTGATGATACTTACAATGCGAGTCCTCTTTCAATGAAAACTGCTCTACAGCATCTTAGAAAAAGAGCAGATTCATTAAAGGTTAAAGCTTATGCAGCCCTTGGAGACATGAAAGAACTAGGAGAGGATTCAGACGAGTACCACCGGGAAATAGGTCGCATTTGTGCAGATCTAAACCTTGATGGTTTGTATTTATATGGGGAGCAAATGCAGCAGGCTTATAAGGAAGCAAAGCTTAAGGGACTTGAGGTAGAGGTATTTACCTCGCATAAAGAGATTGCGGACGAACTTAAAACGAAAAGAGGCATAGCTCTTCTTAAAGGTTCTCGCTCTATGGAGATGGAAAAAATACTTAAATTGTTACAGCAATAATCTTTGAAAGGGAATTTAGATTAATTAAACGGAGTTGAAGGGGGCAGCCTCCGAATTGAGGAGCAATTTATGACTAATATAATTTTAGCAGGAATAGTCTCTTTAATAACTGTTTTAGTTATTGGGCCTAAACTAATTGGTAACTTGCATAAGCTAAAGTATGGGCAGACAGTACGCACGGATGGACCAAAAACCCATCTTAAAAAAAGTGGCGTTCCAACAATGGGTGGCGTCTTGTTTTTAACCGGAACAGCCTTAAGTACTCTGTTATTTGCTCGCTCATCTGACGAAGCGTTAATTATTCTAGCTATTGTTTTAGGTTATGGACTAATTGGCTTTATAGATGATTTTATCATTGTTAAAAGGAAACAAAATCTTGGCCTGAAAGCTAGGCACAAGCTCTTTTTTCAAATCGCCCTTGGGCTTTTAATTGGAGTTTGGGCTGCAAACGCACCTCATATTGGGACTTTAGTTTACCTCCCTTTTGGAGGCGCATTGGAGTTACCGATTTGGTTATTTGTTCCTTTTGCTGCTCTAGTTTTAGTAGCTACCACAAACGCTGTTAACTTAACAGATGGTTTAGACGGTCTTGCAGCAGGGACTGTTGTTATTACACTTTTACCCTTTGCGCTAGTTTTATATGTATCTGGAAGACTAGGTCTATTAACCTTTACAGTATCTCTGATAGGTAGCCTTTTGGGTTTTTTGTATTTCAACAGGCATCCGGCAAGAATTTTTATGGGGGATACTGGATCTATAGCTTTAGGTGCGGCTTTAGGTGGTATCAGCATACTTACAGGCACAGAAATGTTTTTAGTTATAGTCGGAGGGCTATTTGTTATCGAAGTTCTTTCAGACATCATCCAAGTTGTAGTGTTTAAAAGAACTGGCAGAAGAGTCTTTCGTATGGCTCCTATCCACCATCACTTTGAACTTTTGGGTTGGTCTGAAACTAAAGTTGTGTGGAGTTTTTATTTGGTGGCTTTAGTGTTTGCTTTGATTGGTACTGTGCTTTTAATAAGGTTATGGTAATTGTGAGGTGAACTAAATGCAGCGCAAGGGAAAGATAGACCTCTGGCTGCTCTTAACTGCAAGTCTGCTTTTGTTCCTAGGATTAGTTTCGCTTTTAAGTGCAAGTTCAGTCATTTCATATCAAGATTACGGGAACTCCTATTCTATATTTTTGAGGCAGGCTATCTTTGCAGTAGTTGGCCTTGTTGGAGCAGTTATTGCGTTATTTTTTCCGCTCGATAAGTTAAGAAAATTAAGCTTTCTTATTCTTCTAATTGCCATAGGTCTGCTTGTTGTTGTCTTAATTTTTGGTGAAGATACCAAAGGCTCCAAAAGGTGGATTGACATAGGTATTGGTACTTTTCAACCCTCAGAGGTAGCAAAGCTTGCCATGATTATCTTTCTTGCAGATTATTTAAGTCGTGTAAAAGAGAAAATAAGAACTATAAAAGGTATGGGGATTGCTCTGTTGCCAATAGGTATTGTAGGCGTTTTGGTTGTCGTAGAGCCAGATCTTGGAACGACTGTAGCAGTCATGGCAACTTGCTTTTTTATGTTAGTGGCATCTGGAGCCAAAAAAAGCCATCTTGGAGTACTGGTTTTTCTGGGAGTTTTAGGAGTTATAGGCCTGGCAATTATCGAGCCTTATCGCCTCGAGAGATTGCTGACATTCCTAGATTATGAAAACGATCCCTTAGGAGATGGATATCAGTTAATTCAATCGATCTATGCTTTAGGATCGGGTGGCATTTTAGGGGTTGGAATTGGGCAGTCTAAGCAGAAATATCTATATTTGCCAGAAAACCACACCGACTTTATTTTTCCTATTGTTGGTGAAGAATTTGGTTTTCTTGGTACGTTTTTAATTGTATCGCTTTTTGCACTTTATGCTTGGCGTGGTTTAAGAACTGCAATTAGAGCAACAGATTCTTTTCACCGTTATTTGGCAGTTGGGCTGACGATGCAGATTGCTTTCCAAGCTTTTATGAATATGGGTGTTGTTACAGGTCTTTTACCTGTTACAGGCCTAACTTTGCCATTTTTTAGTTCAGGAGGATCTTCCCTTGTAATGACAATGGTAAGTGTAGGTTTACTCTTGAATGTTTCACGTTATGTTGACTAAAAGAACATCGCTTTTGCAGTCGGATTTTGAGTACCCAAAAGGGAGACGGTTATATGAGAGTAGTCATAGCTGGTGGCGGAACAGGAGGACATATCTACCCTGCTTTGGCAATAGCCAGCGCCTTAGATGCAGAAATCCTGTATATTGGAGGAAAAAAAGGCATTGAAAAGGACATTCTTCCTACAACAGGTTTGAAGTATCAGCTTTTAGATGTAGAAGGTTTCCAAAGGAAGTTGTCACTTAGGAATTTTGTCACCGTATATAAAGCCTTTAGAGCTACTCAAAAGAGCAAAAGCCTTTTAAAAGATTTTAAGCCTGATTGTGTGGTAGTGACAGGAGGTTACGTTTCGGGTCCAGTAGGGCAGGCTGCAAGCAGTCTAAAAATACCGCTTTTTTTGCAGGAGCAAAATTCGTATCCTGGTGTTACAATAAAACTTCTAGCAAAAAAAGCAAAAAAGATTTTTTTAGGAAGTAAGGGTGCAGAAAAGTATCTACCAGAAAACAAATGTATCTTTACAGGAAATCCTGTTAGACAAGAGATACTGAGGGCAGATAGAGCAAAAGCCCGCTTAGAATTAGGTCTAGGGGATAAAACTCTGCTTATGGTAACTGGAGGATCCCAAGGGGCAAAAGCTATCAATGAGGCTGTTAGAGGGCTATATGAAAAACTCTCCAAAAGAAATGATTTAGTTGTGGTTCATCACACAGGTAGAAATGATTTTGTGGAGACGAAAAACAAAGAGACCTTATATCCTAGGCTCTTAAAAGAGCTAGGTGCAGATGCTAGAGCTATCTCTAAGAATATTTTTATCACACCTTTTATCCAGAACATGGCCTCAGTTCTGTCGGCTAGTGACTTAGTTGTCTCTAGAGCAGGTGCGATTTTTTTAAGCGAAGCTGCTGTATTGGGTGTGCCACTAATTATGATTCCATTTCCGTATTCTGCTGAAGATCACCAAACTTATAATGCAATGGTTTGGAAAGAAAAAAATGCAGGTCTACTCGTTCGAGAATCGGAGATTTCAAGTTTAGAGGAAAGCCTATTTGGTCTTCTAAAAGAATCAGTCTTAAGGAAGGAAATGTCCTTAAATGCTACTACTTTAGGTAATCCTAACGCGACAGAGGTAATTGTCAGAGAGATTCACTCTGGGATCTAATCACCAGATAAGGACTTTACTCATAATCTGTGAGTGAAGCCTTTGAAGGTGAGGTTGATTTTTTTGTCAGATCTCTTGATCTATGGAGGAAAACCGTTAAATGGCAGCGTAAAGGTTTCTGGAGCAAAAAATTCTGTGCTAAAGATGATGGCTGCAAGTATTCTTACTAAAGAACCGTGTATTCTTAGGAATGTTCCAAACTTAATTGATGTACAGAGGATGTTAGAGCTTTTAATTGATTTGGGAACAGATGCAAAATGGTTAGAACCAGGCACACTTTATCTTCATAATCCCAACGGCTTAAGTTCATACGGTTCAGAAAAGTTAATGCGTGAAATGAGAGCCTCTATCTTAATTTTAGGGCCTTTGCTTGCGCGTTCTCACAAAGCCCATGTCTTTTATCCTGGTGGGTGCGCTATTGGACCTAGACCCATTGATCTCCATCTAAAAGGCTTAGAAGCCTTAGGTGCTGTTATTGAAAAAGAGCAAGGCGGAGTGCTGTATCTTTACAGTGATGGTAGTCTTAAAGGAGCTAGAATCTATCTGGATTTTCCTTCTGTAGGAGCGACAGAAAATCTGATGATGGCAGCTGTTTTAGCGGAGGGACGTACGATCATAGAAAACGTGGCAAGAGAGCCTGAAATTGTAGAACTTCAGCGCTTTTTAAACACAATTGGCGCAAACGTACACGGTGCAGGTACTGATAACATTGTTATAGAAGGAGTAGACGCTAGTACTCTTAAAGGAGCAGACTACACAGTAATGCCAGACCGCATTGAATCAGGAACATTTCTTCTTGCAGGGGCTATTACTGGAGGCTCAGTAAAGGTCTATGGAGCAAGAGCAGATCATAATGAAGCTCTTCTTTATAAACTCCATGAAGCAGGAGCAAATTTTAACATTGGTCTAGATTTTATTGAGGTTATAAAAGGTCCGAAAGCGAAATTCGCACCGCTAAGAATAAGAACGATGCCATATCCCGGTTTTCCAACTGATTTACATCCACAGATGACAGCTCTTCTTGCACTTGCAGATGGCACAAGTCTTATCACAGAAACTGTTTTTCCTGATCGGTTTAAATATGTACATGAATTGATTAGACTAGGAGCAAATATTTCCGTTGAAGGAGAGTGTGCTATTATAAAAGGTGTCCCAAAACTCAGAGGGGCTAAAGTCGAAGCAGCTGATCTCAGAGGTGGAGCTGCTTTAGTAATAGCTGCTCTTGCAGCTTCTGGGGATTCAACAGTGGGACAGTTAGAGCATTTAGACCGGGGATACGAAAATCTAAATGAAAAACTGCTTTCTCTAGGAGCAATGGTAGAGCGCTACAATTAGTCCAGCAACTAAAGAAGGAATTGTCAGATAATGACAGAAATAGGATTGTATGAGAAGTTTGGGAGGGCCATCTTTTATGAGGCATAACAAACGTTATTTAATCTTTCTTTTAGTAGCATTAACTGGATTTCTACTAATCACTCGGATTTTTCGAGTTAAAGAGATAACAATTGTAGGTAATGTACTGGCCAATGAGGGCAGTATAAGAAGGATCATTGGCCAGCCGAACCTTTTGTGGGCCGATTTAAAATTACTTGAAAAAAAGATTGGCGAAGATAGTATGGTAAAAAAGGCTACTATTGAAGTTATTGGTGTTTCTAGCCTTAGGGTCGTAGTCGAAGAACGCAAACCAGTAGCTAATATCGACCTATCTGGCACGCTGTTGCAGATCTCTAGTGATGGTACAATCTTGTCAGTTGGAGATAATGCAAATCTTCCAACCATACAAGGTCTCGCTATTTTTCCTTTTATGCCTGGACAAGCTATCCCACAGGAACACCTTTATTTGCTGGATTTAATAGAAGCAACTAGAGATTTAGGCTTAATAGAGATAAAAAGCACAGATGGTAAAGTTACCTTAATAATGGCCGATAATTGTGAAGTATATCTGGGCAACAATTTAGAAGAACCCGATATTATTCGTCAAAAATTAAAAGAAATTACTATGCGTGGCCAACAGCATAAATATATTGATTTAAGCCAAAAAGGCTATGCACGTGGCCTGTAAGGTAGGAGGGAAATATATGTTGGAGTTTGATTTAGAAAGATCCCAAATTGGCAACATTAAAGTAATTGGTGTTGGTGGAGGAGGCAGTAACGCTGTAAATCGTATGATCGAGGCCCAGGTTAAGGGTGTAGAGTTTATTGCTATGAATACCGATGCCCAAGCTCTAACGCTTTCTAATGCTGAGACTAAGCTTCAGCTTGGAGAAAAGCTGACCCGTGGTCTAGGTGCTGGTTCTAATCCTGATATCGGTAAAAAGGCTGCTGAAGAATCTCGAGATGAGATTTTAAATCTTGTTAGTGGTTCAGATATGGTTTTTATCGCTGCTGGTATGGGAGGAGGCACCGGCACAGGAGCAGCTCCGATTGTAGCTGAAGTTGCAAAAGAAGCTGGAGCGTTAACTGTTGGGGTTGTCACTAAACCGTTTTTCTTTGAAGGAAAAAGAAGAATGACTCAAGCTGAAACAGGTTTGAGTAGTCTAAAAGACAAAGTGGACACTCTGATTATTATTCCTAATGATAAACTTTTAAATATTGCTGAAAAGAATACCACCTTAATAGATGCATTTAAAATTGCCGATGATGTCTTACGCCAAGGTGTTCAAGGCATCTCTGATTTAATTGCAGTACCAGGAATTATTAATTTAGACTTTGCTGATGTTAAGACGATTATGTCTTCTGCCGGAACAGCAATCATGGGAATCGGCAATGCAACTGGTGAAGATAAAGCAATTACTGCTGCAAAACAGGCGATATCGTCGCCTCTTCTAGAGACAAGCATTGCAGGAGCAAAAGGCATTCTTTTAAGCATAACCGGCTCTGCAGATATTAGAATTTTGGAGATCACAGAGGCTGCCAAAGTTATCTCAGAGTCTGCAGATCCTGATGCAAACATTATCTTTGGCGCAGTTATAGATGAAAAGCTTGAAGATGAAGTACAAATCACCGTAATCGCTACAGGTTTTGATTCAATCAAAGAAAAGGCAAAAGATGAAGCTGCACCAACGAAAGAAGAGATTAAGCCTTTTTCTACTGGTCATGATATCGACATACCGATTTTTTTGAGAAAACCAAAAAACTAATTCTTTTCCTAATGCAGGAAAATCTACCTTCTCAAGTAATTATTAGGTTATGAAGGGAAGGTGGCAGGGTATGTCCTTTGTAGTTTATGTAGACCTATTAATCGCCTGCCTGGCCGCTGAATTTTGGAGAGACTATCTAATCCTCTGGGCTGGAGGAGAGATAGCCAATCGAGAAGCGCGTCCCGGTGGGCTTTTTTTAGGAGCAATTTTAGGTAGTCTCTATTATCTAGGATTTTTGCTTCTAACAAAAGGTGATTTTTCTCTGTCACCTGCGATACTGGCAACTTTATCCTTGATTATGCCTGCTCTTATGGTTTTGCTTGCCTTTAACAAAATTGATCTAAAGGCAGTTTTGCCAATGGTTTATCTGTTAGCCCTTGTTGCAGGAGGAATCGGTTTTTGGTTGCAGTCGATGAATGTTGCTAGGATTTGGGTATTACTTGGTCCACATATAGCAGTTTTACTTATTGCAGAGATAGGCTGGGGGCTTTTACATGAAAGATTTTGGGAAAGCTTTGGTCAGATTGCCCTAGTTGTTGAGATTGGTGGACACAAGCAAGTGTTTAGAGCCCTTATCGATAGTGGCAATGAATTAGTTGAGCCTGTAAGTGGCAAAAGAGTTGTTATAGTTGAAAAAGAGGTTCTTAAAAGTTTAGTTCCTGAGGATATTATGAGGTCTATGGAACAGATGACCCCGATTTTAGTTGATTCTGAGAGCACTGAAAATTGGGGCAGAAGATTGGTTTTGATACCATTTAAGTCAGTAGGAAAAGATAACGGAGTTTTAGTTGGGCTAAGACCTGATTCGGTTTATCTCAAACATAAAGGTAAGCAGGTCAAACTGCCAGGTGTAATAATTGGGTTGGAGAATAATGCCTTAAGTCAAAAAGGAGAGTATCAAGCGCTGATTCATCCAGCACTTTTGATGGTTAAAACCGGAGGTGAACAGCGTGAAATGGCTTAAAAGGTTTTTAGCTAAACTCACTCACCTGTCTCTATTAGATATCAAGCTTTTTCTCAGCCGCTTCTTAAGGAGACGCCGTTTTGTTTATTACGTAGGTTCTAGTGAGGTTTTACCACCACCTCTTCTACCAGAAGAGGAGCGGGTGTTACTTAAGAAGCTTCAATCCGGCGAAGTTTCTGTAAAAAGTACTCTAATAGAGAGGAACTTAAGACTGGTTGTGTATATAGCAAGGAAATTTGAAAATACTGGTGTGGGAATAGAGGATCTAGTCTCTATAGGCACAATTGGCCTGATTAAGGCTGTTAATACCTTTGATATTAGTAAAAATATTAAGCTTGCAACGTATGCCTCAAGATGCATTGAAAATGAGATTTTGATGTTTTTAAGACGTCACCAAAGAACAAAGGAAGTTTATCTAGAAGACCCCTTAAATACTGATTGGGACGGTAATGAGCTTTCTTGGCTTGATGTTTTACCGGCAGCAGATGGAGATGGTGTCTATCAAGTCTTAGAAGAAGAAACTGATAGAAATCTCTTAAAAGCTGCTCTTCTAAAACTAGAGCCAAGAGAGCAAGAAATAGTTACTTTGCGTTACGGTCTTGGCATAGAAAGGGAACTCACCCAAAAAGAGGTTGCAGATAAAATGGGTATCTCACAATCCTATATTTCCCGCTTAGAAAAACGTATTATGAAGAAACTCAGGCGTGAGCTAAAAAAGTTTGATTAAAAACAAGGTCCGAAAACGGACCTTGTTTTTTTTTCGTTCAATAAGGGGTATATCTTCTGCTCTTTGCACCCATACTTTTTATGAGATGGCCTGTAGGGAGGAAGAACATATGATTAACAAAGTTGAGATATGTGGGGTTAATACTGCGGAATTACCAGTTATTAAAAATGAGAAGATGCGAAAACTGCTCGCAAGAGTAAAAGATGGAGATGACTCAGCTAGAGAAGAGTTAATCCAAGGTAATTTACGTTTGGTTTTAAGCGTTATTCAACGCTTTAACAATCGCGGTGAAAATGTAGATGACCTCTTTCAAGTAGGCTGTATTGGCTTAATGAAAGCAATCGATAATTTTGACCTCTCTCAAAATGTGCGTTTTTCAACTTATGCAGTGCCAATGATAATAGGAGAGATAAGAAGGTACTTAAGGGATAATAACCCTATAAGAGTTAGCCGCTCCTTACGGGATATCGCTTATAAAGCCTTGCAAATAAGAGACAAGCTTGCTAGTGAAAAAGGCACCGAGCCTACCCTTAATGAAATTGCTGAGACCTTAGGAATCGACCGAGAAGAAATTGTCTATGCCTTAGATGCTATCCAAGAGCCAATCTCGCTTTTTGAGCCTATCTATCATGATGGTGGTGATCCGATTTTTGTTATGGATCAAATTGATGATGAAAAAACAAGTGATGGAATATGGATTGAAGAGATCTCTTTGAGAGAAGCTATAGATAGTCTAGATGAAAGAGAGAGAAAGATCCTAAGCATGCGCTTTTTTGAAGGAAGAACACAGATGGAAGTAGCAGAAGAGATTGGCATCTCCCAAGCTCAAGTTTCTCGATTAGAAAAAGCTGCTCTTTTAGATCTAAAGCAACACTATTCTGAAGGGGAGGCTACCAATCTATGAGAAAACGTGTCTGGGGAGAGAGACTAGAAAAACTGGGACTTATCTTTATGGCTATTTGTCTAATCCCATTGTTTTTGGGCACGACAGATGGTTCACAGGAATTTTTGAGACTTCATGTGCTTGCTAACTCAGATAGTCTAGAAGATCAGATGTTGAAGCTTAAAGCACGAGATGCCATCTTGAATGAAATGAATACTTGGCTTTCAGGTGAAAAAGATCTTGAAAGTGTTATTGAAATTGTAAGAGAAAATGAAGGTGCCTTAGTTCAAAAAGTGGCTGAAGCTATTGATAAAAGATACGATGTGAAAATAGAGTTAGGCCGCGAAAAATACCCTGAGAAAGACTATGGCAACCTTACTCTTCCAAACGGAGAGTATCTCTCTCTTAGGGTTATAATCGGCAAAGGAGACGGGCAGAACTGGTGGTGCGTCTTATTTCCGCTTCTTTGCTCTATTGAAGCAGGTGAAAATGCTATCGAAGTTGTTGATGGCAGTGGGGGGCCACCGGTTAGGTTTCGTTTTAAGCTTGCGCAAAATGACCGTCCAAAACCTCCATCACTCGATACTGTACTAGCATTCTTACAACAGTTCCGCCTCTGGCCTTGGTCTTGAGGCGGTTTTTTTGTATTTAAACATACTAAACATGCCTTTTTTAGATTAGAAGTCTAATTACTAAATAGACTTCTACACGGTTAAGATTGGTTTTTTACAGAACGGAGACTTAAGAAACAGACTTAATATTCAAGTTAGCGAGACGTTCTTAAAAGGCAATATGCATCTAAGAGTCCCACAAATTGTCATTAAAGTCTACTCATAAGGGAAAGAGGCAGTACAATGGAATTGTCGATCTAATTGCCTGTTTTTTAAGTGGTTCTTTATTGCTTTCCTAGAGGAATCTTTTACTTACAAGAAAAATGAGAAAGTCTGCATCTATCTAGTGCCAGACTCCCACTCTTTGCATAAAGTAAAGAGGAGGTGTTATGGCCTTGGGTACACGATTTAATGAGATAAGACAAAAGGAAGTTGTTGACACTTTAACGGGCATGAAGTTAGGAGAGATCATTGATTTAGAAGTTGATATGCACACCGGCCAAATTACTGCTTTAATCGTCCCAGGTATAAATAGTCTTTGGGGAATTTTTAGAAGAAGAGAGGATGTAGTGATACCTTGGACGAAGATAAAAACTATTGGAAAAGACGTTATTTTAGTAGATGCTTCAAATATCGGAATAAACTACTGAAATAGCCCTCAAAAAGGAGGGTAGCCTCATAATTGGGGCCTGCAAATTATGGACAAGATCTATTATCAACTAAAACTAATCTCTGGCTTCCCATTTGGAACTTTTGTTAATTTTCCAGCATTCAACTTATTTAGCACTAGCTTTATAGGCCATGCTAGAGAAAAATCTTTTATTAAGAAGCTTGAAGAGCAAACAGGGCGGGGTCTATCTTATTTAAACCAGGATCACGGAAGCAAGATTGTCTATGCAAAGACAAGAGGAAATCAAGGTGACGGTGATGGCTTGATTTTAGAGAACAACCTTTTAGGTAGCGTTTTTACAGCGGACTGTTTGCCAATTATTTTTGCGGATATGTCTGGGAATCAAGTTGCAGTTGTCCATGCAGGCTGGAAAGGATCTTTAGAGGGGATTGCTCTTAAAGCTGTAGAACTTCTTAAAAAAGATGGCGCCAAAGAGATTGTAGCTGCAATAGGTCCTTGTGCGAGGTCTTGTTGTTACGAAGTTCAGATCGATCTGTATAATAAATTTCTGGCTAGTTGGCCAAGAGAAGCTCCGCAGGTTTTTTATAAGAGTAATGAGAGAATTTTTCTTGATTTAATTAGGTTTCATCAGTTAATATTAGATGGTGTTGTCTCTAACCTTTATCAAAGTAGTCAATGCACAATCTGTTCTAGAGAGTATCACTCTTATCGGAGAGACAAGACATCTTTTAGACAAGTGAGCATAGTTGGTAGAAGGATTTGACTCTCATTACTCGAAACCATATTAATTAGTTATTTATTTAACTATACTGGGCTTTACAGGAGGTGACTCTGGCTATTTAGCCAGTTAACTAGTGGCAAAAACAATAATTTTTGGTCTTTTAGGTGGCCTAGGTCTTTTTCTATACGGTATGTCCTTGATGGGAGAAGGTCTGCAAAAGGCCGCTGGTGATAGACTGCGCGGCATTTTAGAGATTTTAACCGGTAATACTTTTTCGGCAATATTAGTAGGAGCTGGGGTATCGGCTATTATCCAATCAAGCTCTGCTACTACAGTTATGGTGGTAAGCTTTGTCAATGCGGGACTGATGACTCTAAAGCAAGCGATTGGAGTTATCATGGGTGCAAATATTGGTACAACAATAACTGCTTGGCTTATTGCGATTGATCTTGGTGAGTGGGCTTTACCTGCTATAGGTTTAGGTTTTCTCTCTATAATGTTAGCCAAAAATAAGACATATAGATATATTGGACAAACCATTTTAGGTTTTGGACTTTTATTTTTAGGAATCGAAGTTATGTCAACTGCTTTAAGTGTTTTGAAGCAGAACCCAAAGCTAGCGGAATTGTTTATATCTATAGATGCTTCTCCAATCAAAGGACTGTTTCTTGGTATTGTAGTAACTATGCTTATTCAATCTTCTTCAGCTACTACAGGATTGGTCATAGCTTTAGGAAGTCAAGGTTTGCTAAGTTTTGGTGCTGGACTTCCACTGATTTTGGGTGCTAATATTGGAACATGTATAACTGCCATATTGGCCTCTATTGGTTCAACTAGAACTGCTAAGAAAGCTTCAGCAGCTCATCTGCTTTTTAATGTTGTCGGATCGGTTTTAGCGATGATATTACTTCCTTGGTTTACTAGATTAGTGTTTTTTGTTAGTACCAAAGATGATTTTGCTCACTTAATTGCTAATGCTCACACCGCTTTTAATGTCCTTAATACACTCCTATGGATTGGTTTTGTTCCTGTAATGGAAAAAATGGTTAATCATCTTGTGCCAGGACATGACAGTGTGCTGCCACAAAAGGCACCAGAATATCTTGATAAGCGAATGCTAACTACTCCGTCAGTAGCTTTATCTTTAGCCTCTAGGGAACTCCTGAGAATGGCGAAAATTGCATCAGAGATGATTGAAGACTCGAAATTGGCCTTTTTTGAACACAGCAAAAAAGCTATCGAAGATACTTTAGCTAAAGAGGATGTAGTCGATCATATCCAAAAGGAACTGATCAGCTACCTCTCAGCGATTCTTTCACGGGCTTCCTTAACGAAACAACAATCTGCTAAAATGGCAGGACTTATGAATATCGTAAGTGATGTTGAGAGGGTTGCAGATCACTGTACCAACTTAGCTCGTTACTCAGAAAACGTAATGGAAGAAAATGTAAACTTCTCAGATGATGCTAGAGATGGACTTTTAAACTTCTATAACAAAGTCCAATCACAGTTTGATCGTTCTGTAGAAGCTCTGCGCAAAGACGACCGTGTACTAGCTCGCGAAGTGATGCAGTTTGAAAACGAAATTGATACCTTAGAAACGACACTTCGAAGGGCACACTTAAAGAGAATTAACTGTGGCGAATGCTCACCATTTACCGGTATAGTTTTTGTTGAAGTTTTAAGAAATCTTGAACGAATTGGTGACCATTCAGTAAACATTGTTGAGCCAGTTTTAGATGAAGAGATAAAGATTGGTCGAATCGACTTATAACGGGGCATAGGTCCCGTTATTTCTTTTATATAGAATTGAAAGGACTACTGTAAATAAGTGGAGAAATAATAAAAGATGGGACAAGGATTGGGAGGCGAAGATAAATGGCAGTTGCACGTCAAAAAAGAAGCAAACCCGAAAAAAAACCAGGCATTTTTGATGGTATAAAAAAGGAAGTCGGAAGCGTTGTAATAATAGCCCTCGCTATCCTTATTTGGTGGAATCTTTATTTTCCACCGGATGGTAAGTTTAGTATCTTAATTAACAAAACATTGAGGCTAACATTTGGTTCTCTAGCAGGTTTTTTCCCCCTTATTTTAGTCTTTGGATCTTTGGCAGTGATCTTTAAGTCTTTTTGGAAACAGCCACGAGGGAGAACCGAATCAGTGTTAGTTTTATATATTGGTGTTCTTGGATTATGGCACTGGCTTTTGCCTATAGAAAGTGTCCGTGGGGCTGTGCCTTGGGCAGAGTTTTTTGAATATGCAAGGTTAGGTTCTGGCGGTGGATATATAGGTGCTATAATTACTGGTCTTATCTGGTGGGCTGCCGGGAAAATTGGTACATTGATTATTTTAATTTTAATCATGACAGTTGCTCTACTTGGTATTGGCAGAAGACCGCTTTTGGATAAGTTGAAACAATTTATTGGATTTTTGTTTAGTAGAAAAAAGAAGAATAGCGAAAAAGAGTACGAGAAAAAAGCTGAGCCTATAAAACCTAAGGAAAAGGCTGCTAAATTCGATAAAAAAAAGAAAATATTTAGAAAGAGAACTAAAAAACAGGAAGTAAAAGAAGAAGAGTTAGAGGATATCCCTAATACACATACTCTAAAAAAAGCAGAAAACGAAAACGACATTGCATCTAGGTGTCCAAAGGGTCGTCCAACTATAGATATTCTCTTAGATCCAATAAGAGATGAAGATCAGACTCAGGAAGACCGTTCTGACCTATTAGAAAAAACTTTAAGGAGCTTTAATGTAGAAACCACAATCTCTGGATACATCTGTGGTCCTACTCTTACCCGCTACGAGGTTATTCCAGGAGCAGGAGTAAAGGTCAAGCAGATTGAAAATTTGGCAGACGATATAGCCTTAGCTCTAGCAGCAAGAAGCGTGCGTATTGAAGCGCCTATTCCTGGCAAACGAGCTGTAGGAATAGAAGTTCCAAACGAAACTCCAGGGACTGTTTATTTAAAGGAAGTATTGGATAATCCGTCGTTTTTAAATAGCGCTTCTCCTTTGACAATTGGTTTTGGTAAAGACATTGGTGGAGCAAGCGTTATCTCTGACTTAAATAAATTGATTCATCTCCTTGTGGCAGGAGCCACAGGCTCTGGAAAGAGTGTCTGTATAAACGCAATGCTAGCAAGCCTTTTAATCAAAGCGTCTCCTGAAGAGTTAAGACTCCTATTAATTGACCCTAAACGCGTTGAGCTTGCATTGTATGAAGGAATTCCTCATTTACTTACTCCAGTGGTCACAGACCCTAGAGAAGCTGCAAAAGCGCTACGCTGGGCAGTTATGGAGATGGAAGAACGTTATGTGGCCTTTGAGGAGGTTAGGGTTAGAGACCTAAAGGGTTATAACGAAAAAGCTAAAAAAGAAGGTAAGGAAGTTCTACCTCGTATCGTTATTATTATCGATGAACTTGCAGATCTAATGATGGTAGCCTCTGCTGAAGTCGAGGAAGCTATCTGCAGGTTGGCTCAGAAGGCTAGGGCTGCAGGAATGCATCTTATCGTAGCTACACAGAGACCATCTACCGATGTTGTTACTGGTCTTATTAAAGCAAACATCCCTTCTCGGATAGCTTTTGCTGTGTCGTCAGGAACAGACTCTAGCATTATTCTAGATACTAGAGGAGCTGAAAGGCTTCTAGGCAAGGGAGATATGCTGTTTTATCCGATAGGTCTGGCAAAACCAGTTCGTCTTCAAGGTGCTTATGTATCTGACAAAGAAGTGGAATTGCTTGTGGAGTGCTGGAAAGCACAAGGAGATCCAGATTATATCGACATGAAAGTTGCAGAGCAGGCCCAAAATGCAAGTGTAGAAGCCCGAGATGAACTTTTACCACAAGCAGCTCAAATAGTTGTAGAAAACGATAGAGCCTCAGCTTCATTTTTGCAAAGGCATCTTCGTATTGGCTATACTAGAGCGGCTAGATTAATTGACATTATGGAAAGCTTAGGTATTGTAGGACCTCATCAGGGAAGTAAACCGAGAGATATATTAGTCAGTGAGTCAGAACTTCATGATAAACTAAGCAATTTGTAGGGGGGAGTTATAATGCGAGAGTTTGGGGAGTATTTAAAGACTGAACGAGAATCTAGGAATATTTCACTCGATGAGATATCCCTAGAAACTAAAATCCGGTTAGATTATTTAGAAGCGATCGAAGAAGGCGAGTTAAGCAGACTCCCAGGTGAGTTTTACTCTCGTACCTATATCAGAGCTTATGCTAAAGTTATTGGTCTACCAGAGGATGTTGTCATGGAAAAATATCGCATCCTAGTAGAGAAAGTTGAAGCTGAAGGCGAAGGAGTTGCTTTGCCTTCAGGCAAAAAATGGGATGGAACTTTGCAAAGCACTGTAGCTTCTAAAGGAGAGGCTCCGAAAAAGCATTTAAATAGGCGGGTAATTCTTGTTTTATTGGTCATTGTTTTACTTCTGATAGGGGCTATTTTCATCTTAGATTACATCGGGTACTTTGACGAAAGTGTTGGAGATCCTAGCACTACTTTTGACACAGAACCTCAAGTTGATTCTCAGAGTTTGGCTAATAATACTACTGAAGCTAAAACAGAAACTCCAGTTGAAGAGGATTTAGAAGAAGATGAAGATTCAGTTGGTGTTCTAGATGGAGATCTCTCAGACGAAATAGAAGACACTCCAGATACTCAAATGGAGGATATAATAGTCTTACTTGATGTGTCTTTAAGATCTAGTGGCGAATGTTGGTACGAGATACGCGATGAGAATAACTCCCTTATTCGAAGTGGGATTTTACAAAATGGGCAAGCGGTCACTGTTTCTAGAAGTGGTCCTTTAGTAATTGCCCTTGGTAAACCTGATGTTATTACTCTAGTAATTAATGGACAAATGACGGATTTACAAAATGACGTCCGCGAGTTAATTGTAGATAATTCAGGAGCTATAAATATTGTGAAACGATGGTGACATAATGGATCATTTGGTAACAGGAATAGCTGATGCAAAATTTCGAATTGTAGCTATCACAGGCAAGGATACTGTTGAAGTGGCAAGACAAAGACACAATCTTTCACATACAGCTACTGCAGCAGTCGGTCGTGTACTGCTTGGGGCAGGGCTTCTTGCAAGTTCTTTTAAGTCTAAACAAGAAAGAATTCTGCTACAGTTTCGGGGTGATGGACCAATCTCGCCGATTTTAGCAGTTGCAGATAGAAACGTCAGTGTTAAGGGATACTGTGAATACCCACACGTTGAACTTGATCTTAGTAGCCAAGGTAAACTTGATGTTGGCAAGGCTGTTGGCAAAGGTATGCTCTATGTAGTAAGAGAACGCGATAATTATGAGCCTTATACTGGTTCTGTTCCAATTCAGACAGGTGAAATTGGAGACGATCTAGCTTACTATCTGCAAATATCAGAACAGGTACCTTCAGCTGTGGGGTTAGGTGTTTTAGTAGATGGGAGCGGTTTTGTACGTTCTGCAGCTGGAATCTTAGTACAGGTTTTTCCAGGTGTGAGCGAAGAGGATATTGTAAAATTAGAAGAAAAACTAATGAATTTAGGTTCAATAAGTCACAGATTTGACACCGGAGAAACGCCAGAGTCGTTGCTTAACGATCTTTTTCCTCATTGGAATAAATTAGAAGAAAGACCTCTTACGTTTGACTGCGATTGTTCCAAAGATCGGTTCAGCCGAGGCCTTATTAGCCTTGGTAAAGATGAACTTACGGATTTAATCAAAAAACACGAACCAGTTGAGACGGTGTGTCGGTTTTGCAATGAAAAATATCTTTTTAGTATCAAAGAGATAGAAGAACTATTGAAAAAAGCCTAAGGAGTGTTCATATGCGTAAACTTTGGCTTTGGCTTTTGGCAATTCTTGTTGTTTTTGTTGTGGTTTTTGTGATCGGTGCTGATTTTTTCACAGATATACTCTGGTATGAGAGTTTAGGTTATTTAGATTCCTTCTATACAATTTTGAAACTAAGAATTGTTCCAGGGCTTGTATCATTTTTGTTTATCTATGCTTTTTTAAGCATAAACTGGGTGTTCGCTCAGAAAACGTGGGAGGCTGTTAGAGTAGAAGAAGGGCAAGAGCCCATAAAAGTGAGTAAATGGATCATAGTCATTATTTCTTTATTTGCTGCCATAGCTTTTAACAGCAACCTCTTTTTAAGCTGGAAGGATGTAGCAAGATTTCTAGGAAGGTCGCCTTTTGGCATAAAAGACCCCATTTTTAATCTAGACGTGTCTTTTTATGTGTTTACATTACCTTTAATTGAAAGTGTCTACCACACTCTTTTAGGTATGACCGCTATAACCGCAATTGCAGCTTTAATTTTTTATCTTGTAACAGGTTGTTTCCGCTTTTACGATCGTCATTTAGTAACTCACGATAAAGCACGCATCCACCTGTTAGTTTTGATTTTGCTGGCAGTTGGGTTTGGTATTTTAGGCTGGCAGATTAAAAACTACGAGCTTCTTCGTTCTCCAACTGGAGTAATCTATGGTGCTGGGTATAGCGATATTTATGGCAGACTTGTAGTCAATCGGATAATGCAGGTCCTTTCTTTTGTTGCAGTTGTCATCTTTGTCATTGATGTGTTTCGCAACAAATACAAGCTAAGTCTATTGTCTTTAGCTGTTCTTATAGGAGTTGGAGTGCTTGGCCAGTTTGTACCGGTTTTAATACAAAACATCATTGTAGCGCCTAATGAATTGACTAAAGAAAGACCATTTATTGAACAGAATATTAAATTTACGCGGTTTGCTTACAACTTAAATGAGGTTACTTCCAGTCAGTTTGAACCGGCACTAGCTTTTTCTTCTGATGATTGGATCGATAATGCTGAAGTGTTAGAAAATGTCAGACTTTGGGACTGGCGAGCTCTAGATAAGTCTTTTGCCCAGCTACAAGAGCTACGCTACTACTATAAAATGGACGAAATAGACATCGATCGCTACGTAATTGACGACCAGACTAAGCAGGTTGCAGTTAGCGTAAGAGAGCTTGATTTGAGTCGTTTGAGCGGAACAGCCAATAGCTGGGTCAATAAGCATTTAATCTTCACACATGGTTATGGCCTAGTAATGAGTAGTATCCATAATGTTACTACTCAGGGAATACCAAAGTTTTTGGTTAAAGATATTCCTCCTAAAGGTGCAATCGATATTACACGGCCAGAGATTTACTTTGGTGAAAAAACTAATGAGTATGTAATTGTTAATACAGACCAAAAAGAAATGAACTACCCAAGTGGTGAAGATAATGTTTACACCTCCTATCGTGGCGAGGGAGGTATAGAGATCGGTGGATTCTTTAAGAGACTGTTATTTTCTCTCAAGTTTGGATCTACAAAGATTATTTTGAGCTCAGATATCAATAATGACTCTAGAGTGATGTACCACCGTAATATTATAGATAGAGTCCAAAGACTTGCTCCATTTTTAACCTTAGATCCAGATGCATATGCCATCTCTATCAATGGTCGCATATACTGGTTGATGGATGCTTATACACTAACAGACCACTTCCCTTATTCTCAACCGATATATGGTTTGGGAAATTATATGCGAGCCTCTTTTAAGATTATAGTCGACGCCTATACAGGTAACGTAGATATCTATCTGTATGACGAATCGGATCCTCTTGGCAGAGCATACCAAAAAGTATTTCCTACATTAATTAAATCTAAAGCAGACTTCCCTGAGGAGTTTATACCTCACATCCGCTATCCTGAGCAGCTGTTTTTGGCTCAGTCCAAAATTTTAGAGACATATCACATGACAAACCCAGAGGTTTTCTTCAACAAGGAAGACATCTGGGAGGCTCCAAAGGAGGTCTACCAAGGACAGACATTAGAAATGGAGCCATATTATGCGATGGTTCAATTTCCAGATCAAAAGCAAACAGAATTTGTTTTAATGCTTCCATTTACTCCAAAAAGCAAACAAAACATGGTAGCTTGGCTCGCAGGTAGATCTGATGGGGAAAGCTATGGGGATCTTGTACTCTATCGCTTTCCTAAAGACAGGATTATCTATGGCCCGATGCAAATTGAAGCAAGGATCAACCAAGACCCTGAGATCTCCCAACTTTTAAGTCTTTGGGATCAGCAAGGCTCATCTGTTCAAAGAGGCAACCTATTAGTCTTACCTCTAAATGATAGTCTCCTGTATGTTGAACCTATCTATCTTCAGGCCAATCAAGGCCAAATTCCTGAGCTAAGACTTGTAGTCTTATCTGATGGGAACAATATCATTTATGGCAGAACCTTTAGTGAGGCTTTAGAGAAGATAAAGGGGGAAAGCTACCTAGAAGCTCCCCAAAAAACTTCTTTAGAAACTAATAACAGAGGCATTTTTGCAGAGAATAATGATGCGGAAATAGCAAAGAGAGCTTGGGAAGCATTTCTTGAAAGCGAAGATGCTCTGCAAAGCGGACCAGATTGGCAAAGATACGGTGAAGCACAAGCAAAGCTAAGAGATCTACTAGCTAGGCTAAATGCCAATTGATTTGAAATAGCCCGGCTTATGCCGGGCTTTAGTATGAGGTGAAAATATGTGGTATCATTATATAGGTATTGGCGGAATTGGTATGAGCGCACTTGCTGCGATTATGCTTTCTAGAGGACACAAAGTCACAGGCTCTGATTTAAAAGAAAACTTGCAAACAGATCAATTACAAAGACAAGGTGCTAGAATTTTTATTGGTCACTTTAAAGAAAATGTGGGAAACCCGGATGTTGTTGTTTACTCAACAGCAGTACTTAAAGACAACCCGGAAAGAGTTGCTGCAAGGGAGAAAAATATTAAGGAGATACACCGCTCTGAAAATCTTGCGGAGATTTTAGATAACCACTATGGTATTGCGATTTCTGGTGCACATGGCAAAACCACTACCTCTGCAATGATTACCTATATGCTTTACAAATTAGGCCAGGATCCAACTGGAATAATAGGTGGGTATATACCTCAGCTTGGTGGGAATTATCGGGTTGGTAAAAGCGACTTAGTAGTCGCTGAAAGTGATGAAAGTGATGGCAGCTTTTTGCATTACGTCCCAAAGATTGGCTCCATCTCAAGTGTAGATGCAGATCACCTTGAAAATTTCCAGTTTGATTACGAAAAGCTGTATGATGCTTACAAAAAGTTTGTTGCAAGCATTAGGGATTTAGCTTTAATCTGTGCAGATGACAAAAAAACTTTAGATCTTGCAAAATATGCCACATCTAAAGTGTTAACATACGGTCTAAACGCAGGCGATTTAAGAGCTTATGATATTTTGGAAGGAGAAACTACCACCTTTAAAGTCCGTTTAAAAGACCAAGAGTTAGGTGTCTTTTCGATTAAGCTTCCAGGAAAACATAATGTCGCAAATTGCCTCGTAGCAATTGCAGTAGCTCTAGAACTGGGATTAGATATAGAGGAAGTAAAGCAAGCTTTGTTAACCTTTAGTGGGATCGGTCGACGTTTTGAAATACGTTATCAAACAGATGACCTACTCATAGTTGACGACTATGGACATCACCCTACAGAGATTGAAGCTACAGTCGATGCTGCCAGGAACCGTTATCCAGACAAAGAAATTTGGCTTTGCTTTCAACCTCATCGCTATAGTCGTACTAAGCTTTTATGGGATGACTTTCCTAAAGCTTTAGCCCATGCAGATAAAATTGTTGTTCTTGGTATCTATGCTCCGCCTCCAGAACAGCCTATTCCTGGAGTCAGTGGTGCAGTTCTTGCACAGGAAGTGAAAAAACTCGGGAAAACAGTTTTTTACGCAGAGACTTTAGAGGACGCAGCAGAGCTTTTAAAGGAAAAAGCCCCAAAAGGAGCTTTGATTCTTACTATGGGAGCTGGAACAATTACAAAGCTTCCTGAACTTGTCCATATTCGTCTTGTTCAGGGTTAGAAATCTCAAGATTATTTCTAGTAAAATCCAAGAATCTATTTAGTGATGAAGTAAGGCGTCTGTGGTAAGATGGACTAGAGCCTGATTGTGCAATAAACTTTTCAACGGAATCTGCAGGAGCTGTGGAAAGCAGGAATCTAAGATATCTGCTTGCATCTCCTACATAAGTTTCCTCATATTTTAGACCTTGTTTTAACAAAAATTCCATGTAACCAGTGATAAAATAGGTTTTGCTCTTCATTATTTTCACCTCTAAGGGGGCTAAATATTGGATCTCTTTAGTTCTACCAAACTTGATCTCGAAGAACATATTACAGATCTTAATCTTCCTAAATTTCGAGCCAAGCAGCTGTTAGACTGGGTATATAAAAAAGGTATCACAGATACTAAGAAAATGACTAATTTACCACATTCCTTGCAAGAAAGTACTCTTGGCATTGTTATTTTGCCCCTTAAAGAAAAACTGATACAGCGTTCAAAAGACCTCACCCAAAAAGCTGTTTTAGAGCTAAGTGACGGAGAACTTATCGAAACTGTATATATTCCAGAGCAAAACAGGGCAACTGTCTGTTTCTCGACCCAGGTAGGATGTGCTATGGGATGCGAGTTTTGCGCAACAGGCAAGAGTGGCTTTAGTAGAAATCTGTCTGCTGGAGAGATTGTAGGTCAACTCTACTACTGGAAGCATACCAAGAAGCTTTCAGTTACAAATGCTGTAGCAATGGGGCAAGGAGAGCCGCTTGCAAACTTCGAAAATTTTAAAAAGGCAATTGATATTATTAATGACCCTGACTGCTTTGGGCTAGGCGCAAGGCATCTGACAGTATCTACCTGCGGTATAGTGCCAAAGATCAGAGCGCTTAAAGAGGCCCCATGGCAGATTAACCTCTCTGTATCTTTGCATGCACCAACAGATGAGTTGCGCTCTCAAATTATGCCCATAAATAACAAATTTCCCCTAAAGGAGTTAATAGAGGTTATTGAGGAATATATAGAGGCGACTAATCGAAGAGTCACCTTTGAATATACAGTGGTTCCTGGATTTAACGACGGTAAAGAAAATGCGAAGTTCCTTATCGAATTACTAAGAGGTCTTCTTTGCCATGTAAATGTAATCGCGGTAAATCCTATAGAAGGGAAAGGTGAAAACGCTTTTTCTGCCGAACAATTTGCTAAGCTTATAAGTCGGGATTTAAATGTAACTTTAAGACGCTCTAGAGGCTCTGATATAGATGCAGCTTGTGGGCAACTAAAAAGAAAAGTGATAGAGTAAAAGGCTGGTGACTAAAGTGCAGGTCGTAGCTAAAAGTGAAAAAGGTTTGGTTCGCAAAACAAATGAAGATAGATTGTTTGCATCAGACAATCTTATTGCTGTAGCTGACGGCATGGGTGGTCACTTAGCAGGAGAAGTAGCTGCTCAAATAGCCGTTGATGCGCTTGCAGAGCTAAGTATCGAAGATAATGTTTTAGATACGCTAGAAGCTGTTTTTTTAGAGACAAACCGTACTATTTTCGAGCAAGGTAAGAATAATAAAGAACAGGAAGGTATGGGGACAACCCTTACCGTTTGTTATGTAAAAGACTACAAAGGATATATTGGTCACGTAGGAGACAGCAGGGCTTATCTTGTTCGGGGAAGTAGCGTTGTGCAATTAACGCAAGACCATTCCTATGTAAATCAACTAGTGGCACTTGGAACTTTGTCACAAGAAGAAGCTCATAAACATCCCCAGCGCAATATTCTGTTAAGGGTATTAGGCACCATAGAGGATTGCGAGGTTGATCTTTTTGAGATTGATTTAGAAAAAGGTGATAGAATCCTTTTGGCTAGTGACGGGTTAGTTGCTGATTTAGCTAAAGAGACTATAGATGAAATATTACTTAGTAAAAATAGTTTAGAGGATGTGGCAGACAAACTAGTAGAAGCTGCCTTGGCCTCTGGTGGCAGAGATAATGTCACTGTGGTACTTGGCCAAGTTTGAGATAGGAGTTGAGTCTCTTGATTGGAGAAATCCTAGGAAATCGCTATGAAATTAAAAAGCTGATTGGCGAAGGTGGCATGGCTTTAGTCTACCTTGCTTTGGATAAGCTTCTTGATCGGCCAGTAGCTCTTAAGCTACTCCGTTCGGAATACTCTTCAGATCAAGAGTTTGTGGAGAGATTTCAAAGAGAGGCCAAGTCCGCTGCTAAACTCTGCCATCCTAATGTTGTAAACATATATGACGTTGGTGAAACCGAAAACACTCATTATATTGTTATGGAGTATATTGATGGTGTAAGCCTAAAAGATATGATTAAAAAAGAAGGTACTCTATCCATTGACGTTAGTTTAAAAATCGCTCAACAGATCTGTTCTGCTTTAGAACATGCTCATAAAAACTTAATTATTCACAGGGATATTAAACCACATAATATAATGATTACCAAAGATAATCATGTTAAAGTGATGGATTTTGGTATTGCAAGAGCAATAAGCTCAGCGACAATAACTAGAACAGGTGTAGTGCTTGGCTCTGTACATTATTTTTCACCAGAACAGGCTACAGGGAAAGAGGTTACCGAAGCTTCAGATATCTATTCGCTTGGTATTGTTCTCTACGAGATGCTTACTGGTAAGGTCCCTTTTGAGGCAGATACTCCTGTAGGAATTGCCTATCAGCATGTACAAGCTAAATTACCTCCACTTGAAGAGAAAAGACCTGACCTACCTCCATTTATTGTCAATATTGTCAATAAAGCGTTAGCCAAAAGCGCAGAAGACCGCTTTAAGTCTGCCCATGAAATGGAAATCGAAATTTTCGAAGCATTAAATACCCTTCAAGAAATTGACTTGGAAAAGACCTTTATGACAAAGTTTAATCTCCAAGAATCCTTTTCTAAAGATGGGGCAATGAACGTTGATTCAACGATGGTTTTTAAAAAGACTAAACCGTATGAATCAAATGAGAGGGATAACAAAATGAGTAAAAAAGATGCTGATAAAACTAATCAGAATGCTAAACGATCGTTAGCTAGAACCGTTGTTTTTATTCTACTGGGACTAGCTTTACCCACTTATCTATTTATCCAAATTTCAGCATTTTTAAATGTACCTGAAGTTGCAATTCCTGATATTATCGGATTAAGTGATGCGAAGGCTAGAGAAGTGTTAGATGAAATGAACTTGGTCTATGAAGTTGAATCTGAGATATTTGATTCAAACATTCCTAGAGGTCATGTAATTAATCAAATACCTGAGGCAGGTCGTACTGTAAAAGTCAACCGTAGCATTCAAGTTACTTTGTCAAAAGGTCCAGAGCTAGTAACTGTTCCTGATATAACTACGATGGATATTAGAGAGGCTCAGGTAAGGCTTCAAGCTATGGCTCTTAATGTCGGAGAGCGTGATTACGTTGAAACTGATGAATACCCTCCGAATACCATTATCGATCAAATTCCAAAGCCAAACGAACAGATCGAAAAAGGCGACTCAATTAGTATCCAGATTTCTAAAGCAACTTCAACAAGGGTCTTTCAGATGCCAAACCTAATTAATACTACTTTATCTGAAGCAAAGATTCTGTTGGCTAGACAAGGTTTGATTCTTGGAGATACTTTCCCAGACAGTCACTCCTTTTTGCCTGAAGGCTATATTATTGCTCAAAACCCTCTGCCAGAATCGGACGTAGCAGAAGGTACCATAGTTGACGTTACTATCAGCACCAAATCAAACTCTAGTTCTCCAGAAAATGCAGAGCCAAATGCCGAGAATCTTGGGCAAGATATGGAGTTCCGTGGAGTAAAAGAATATAACGTTCTAGTGCATGTTATTAGGTCTGGCAACTTAAGAATTGTCGTTATTGACGAAACTGGTTCTAAGGATTGGTTCCACGGTGATGTAAAAGAAGGCGAACTGATTCAAAGAAAAGTTAATGGTGTTGGCGTACAAGGTAAGTCCGATGTTTATGTACAAATTTGGTTAGACGGAGAAATTCTCAGAGAAATTGTGTTGCAAGATGTTGCGAGATAAATATTTTCTAAGGCTTTGGAGCAAGGGGGACGTTTTATGAAGGGAGTAGTGGTAAAGGTTCTAGCTGGTGTCTTTACAGTAAATACACTAGAAGGCAAGCTCGAGTGTAGTGTTAAAGGCCGTCTTAAGCTGGATGATTACCCTACTGTAGGAGATGTAGTAGAGCTTGAAATAAGCAGTAACCATGTTGTTATTACTAGAATAATGCCAAGGTTAAATCTTCTTGATAGGCCAAAGATTGCTAATGTTAATCAGATGTTTATTTTTATGGCAACTTCCTCTCCAGAACCGAACAACTATCTTATAGATCGTTTGACAGTTTTAAGCGAATATTGGCAGCTTAAAACTATAATTGGCTTTAATAAATTGGATCTCAAAAAAAGTGATTTAGCAGGCATCTACCGCGGCATAGGTTATGATGTCTATGAGTTTAGCCTTTTAGATGATGCTAAAAGTCAGTTGATCAGAGGTTTATTAAAAGACAAAACGACTGTCTTAGCCGGTCCTTCTGGGGTCGGCAAAACGACGTTTGTAAATAAATTGTTGGGTTATGACCGTGAGACAGCGGATGTGAGTGAAAAAACCCAAAGGGGAAAGCACACAACAAGGGTTGTTGAACTTTTACAACTGCCAGAAGGTGGGTATATAGCTGATACACCAGGTTTCTCCCGTTTGGATGTTTTAATTGATGATCCTAAGGATCTCAGCCGTTATTTTAGAGAATACCAGGGTGCAACTTGCCGGTTTGCGAATTGCATGCATCTTAAAGAACCAGGTTGCAGCAAAAGAGACAACATCCATCCACTGCGTTTTCAAAGCTATAGAGAGCTTCTAAAAGAGATTGAGGAGATGAAGCCATGGTAGCAAGATTAACTAATCTTTTAACACGTCTAGGTCAAAAAGACTTAGACAGGCCTTTTATTGCACCGTCACTGCTTGCTGCAGATTTTACAGATTTGAAAACTGAGCTAAAGAGGGTGGAGTCAGCAGATTTGCTCCATCTAGATGTCATGGACGGTGTTTTTGTCCCAAACATCTCTTTTGGGCCACTAGTAATTGATGCTGTCTCAAAGGTAACTAAACTGCCACTTGATGTGCATCTGATGGTACAGAACCCTGAAATCATGATTGGAGATCTAGCAAAGATGAAAGTTCAAGCTATAACAATCTCCTTTGAATCAGGTGGGCATCTACACCGTCATATTACGCAGATAAAAAAGTCTGGCTGTCTTGCAGGTATTGCACTTAATCCTGGTACATCCTTTGAAAGTGTAGTGGCGCTTTTACCGTTTGTTGATTTGGTACTTGTGATGAGTGTCAACCCAGGCTTTGGTGGGCAAAGTTTCATACCTGAGGTGCTGCCAAAAATTAGGATGTTACACAACTATCGCAAAGATCACGATAAACATTTTTTTATCTCTGTTGATGGTGGAGTAAATGAGAAAAATGCTGGGGTAATTGTTCAAGCTGGTGCAGATATCCTTGTTAGTGGATCAGCAGTTTTTAACCAAAAGGATGCAACGCTAGCAATAGACAATATAAGGAAAAATGGCAAGTCTAGACTATGAATATTTTACGCCCTAACGAACATAACCAAATGGAGGTTTTCAAATGAGTTTAAAATTACGTGGAGCTGTAGTTTTAACAGAAAAAGGTCGAGAAAAGGTGGATATTTCAATTAAAGATGGTCGCATAAGTCATCTTGGTAAGGATGATTCAGATGCTCTAGAAGAGCTGGATCTAAGTGGACTTACTATCCTACCTGGTTTTATTGATATTCATTTGCATGGCGGCGGTGGCTTTGATGCGATG
>JAQVYS010000013.1:0-1072 GCA_028708605.1 Bacillota bacterium | reverse complement strand
GCAAAAACCCATGCTAAACACGGTACAACCGCTATGTGTCCTGCAAGTGTAGCCGCCTCCTCAGACGAACTAACGGTTGTCGCAAAAGGTTTTAAAGAGGCTGTAGCAAAGGGTACAGATGGTGCAAAAATCTTAGGCTGGCATGTAGAAGGTCCTTATATGAATCTAGATACTTTAGGCGCTCATAAGGCCGAATACGTACGAGCAGCATCAGTTGCAGAGATGAAACAACTCTATGAGGATTCAGGTAGGAATATTAGAGTGGTGACTCTAGCTCCAGAGGTTGAAGGAGCCCTTGATGTTATACGCTATTTAAACAGTATAGGTGTTATAGCTACTATGGGACACAGTACAGCTACTGTTGAGGAGTTTGATAGAGGTGTAGCTGCGGGGGCAAAACACACCACTCATCTATTTAATGCTATGAGAAAATTCCACCACAGAGAGCCTGGTATAATTGGCGCTGCTCTTGTTGACGATAGAGTTAGTTCAGAGGTAATTGCTGATGGTATCCACGTTCATCCTACAGCGTTAAAGCTATTCTATAAATGCAAAGGACCTGATAAAGCGATATTAGTCACAGATTCTATTGAGTCTGTCGATCTGCCAGATGGTCAGTATAAGCTTGGCAGTTTAAAGGTTTTTGTAGAAAATGGCAGTGCTCGCTTAGAAGATGGCACACTTGCCGGTTCTACGTTAACTATGGACAAAGCAGTAAAGAATATAATTAATCTTGCAGGAGCATCTTTAGAGGATGCTAGCCGTATGGCAAGTTTAAACCCAGCAAAACTCCTTAGAATTGACTATCGGAAAGGTAGCATTGCCTTGAGCAAAGATGCGGATTTAGTAGCCATTGACGATGATTTCAATGTAAAATTGACTATTGTTGAGGGTAAGATTGTCTATAATAACCTAAACTAATATAAAAAAAAGACCGACTAAAAGTGAACTGAGACCCAGTATGTAGACAAGTAAAAAAGGCCTTTGTGTTTAGCATGCCACTAGAAGATGGTTTCTGTATTCTACAGGAGCCATCTTGTTTTTTGTCCATTGATAGCGGCAATTATTATAG
>JAQVYS010000074.1 GCA_028708605.1 Bacillota bacterium | reverse complement strand
TATTATTGCCAACCTGCAAACCTACATTGTCCCAAGATTCGGCCGTATTTTCAGGTGCTAGAGCTCTTAAAGGTTTTACTACGTCTTTTAATTTCATCTAGCTATCTCTCCTTAGTATTCACTAGTTCCTGAAACAAACTGCGTTCTGCTCGAAGGTCTTTCCCACGTGGATCATCAGGTAAAAGCCCACTTAGTGCTTCTTCTATATCTCCTAAACGTTTACTTAGATACTCTCTTCCAAGCTCACTCCGATAAAGGCTTCCAATTCGTAAAATAGGAACCCCACCTTGCCAGATTTGCTCACCTTTTTTGTAACCTTCTTTAACAACTATAATCTGATAGTAGTGTCGGTTTTCTTTTACAATATCTTCTGTAAAAATTGACTTTGACATTAAAAAAGCACGAAGAGGTGAGGGATTTCCATTTACTTGTAAAACAAAAGTTGCATTCAAAAAACGCTCCATGCCTTCTTGAAGTATCTCTACAATAGTCTCGGCGCCTAACCCACTGATAAAGATTGTATCAACCTCACTAGGAGTAAGAGGCTGTAGACCAAAGCCAAGTCGCAGCTCTGACCTATCCCGAAAGGGTTTAAGCGTTCTTTTAGCATTTTCCAAAGGATTAGCTTTAATATCGGTTGCTATCATAAAATTTGCTTGGTTATGCTTTAACAGGTAGTAACTTAAGTAAGCGTGATCGCAGGCTATATCTGCTCCGGTTTTAATCGGGCCTGCAAGTTTTGCTAGCCTTATTAATCTTTCAGGCACCATATTAAAATCTCCTTTAAGTGGTTATGACCAGTTATATCTCGGTATTTCAAGTAAATCAATAAACGAAAGGAGCTTTTCTCTCATGAAACTACGTAAACTAGCATCCGTCCTTATTTTTCTTTTTATCATCTCAAGCGCAGTATTAGCAATCGAGTACAATCTTATAGCCGGAGAACCTCTTGGACTGTTTAATCATACCCTCTCTGGTTATTATAGCAAAATTTCTACTCAAAATCGGTTTAAAGTTACTTTTCCTCTTAAGTACCAGGAACAAACTGATTCTAAATCTTTAAGTGCAGGTATTGAGTATCGTAAGTTTTTGATCTATGATGCAGCAGGCTTTTATTTTGAAACCAACGGATATATGGAAGTTCAAGACTATCAAAGTAAACCTGACGTTTTTGTTCTGACCCCAACCTTTGTCATCGGCTATAGAGTTGATACTGGGCAAGGAGTGTTTGTAGAGCCAGAGTTAGTCTATACTCTACCTTTAATTTCCGTAGGTGGATCTAGTCTAGACATTTCTCAAAATATCGATAGTACTTTCAATATTGTACTTGGTCTAGATAATGTATACCCAAATGGAATGTTTTTTGCACCTAGGTTACAGTTTTCTTACCATGATGGCGCCCTTGAAGCTTTTGGTAAACTCTATCTTGGCTATGGATTCTAATTAAAGACCCAACTAGTGGGAGGTAAACTATGCCTATTGCTACCATCAAATTACTCGAAGGCCGCACTGATACCCAGAAAAAAAAGCTTGTGGAAACCGTAACTAAAGCTATCCAAGATGCAATTGGGGCAAGTCCAGAAAATATCACAGTTGTTTTAGAGGAAATGCAAAGAACTCACTACGCTGTAGGCGGAATAAGAGCTTCGGACAAATGAAGCAGGTTAGCCTGCTTCATTTTGTTTTAAAACAAAAATCTCGGAATCTAAGCAGCCTTTTAAAAAAGCTAACTTCCTTAGTTTCTTTCCTTGCAGACTCATTGTTCAAAGCGATTCTTTAATTAGTCGCTGTAGCAGGACTTCCTTTCACGTAAATGAATAAAGAATGTGTATAACTAAAAAAGGAGCCTAATTCGATGAGACATATTGACAATCCAGAGCTAACCGGTCTTAACCGGCTGCCTTCAAGAAGTTACTATCTTCCTTATAAAAATCCCTACGCTGCAAAAGTGGGATTAAAAAGCGCCTCTAGTACTTATAGCCTTAAAGGCAGTTGGAAGTTTAAGCTTTTTCCTACCCCTCCCTTTAATGATCCTTTAGAGTTTACACCTCCAAAGGATTTGTTTTTATGGGATGAGATAAAAGTCCCTGGAAATTGGCAGCTTAGCGGTTTTGATGATATTCCAATCTACACCAACATAGCCTATCCATTCCCTGTAGATCCTCCCTACTCTCCAGCCGCTAACCCTACTGGCTTTTACATTAGAGATTTTTATATAAATAGCAAAGACCAAAAGATCTACCTGCGCTTTGAGGGTGTAGACAGCGCCTTTCACCTCTTTGTTAACGGCATCTTTGTAGGTTATAGCCTTGGAAGCCGTCTACCATCAGAGTTTGATATCACAGACCTTTGCAAAATAGGTTCTAATCAAGTAAGTGTGGTGGTCTATCGCTATAGTGCTGGCAGTTACTTAGAGGACCAAGATATGTGGCGGCTTAGTGGCATTTTTCGCGATGTCTATTTACTATTTAGACCAAAATGCCATCTTTGGGATGTTAAGATAGATTCACTCCTACAACCTGACAACCAAACAGGAAATTTGGATGTTACAACAACTTTGTCTCACTTTAAAAAAGACCTCAAGTTAAATGTCTGCCTTGAGCTGTTTGATAATCAAGGAAAACTTATGGCTACAGATGATGCTGTTTGCTCTGCTTCCTCTCTACCCCACTTTAACACTCAGCTCGAAGTAGAGCCTTGGAGCGCTGAAACTCCAAACCTTTACACTTTACTGCTTACTCTACGAAATGAAGAGAACGTTCTAGAGGTTATCCCATTTCGGATTGGTTTTAAAAGGGTTGAGATTAAAGATGGAAACCTCCTTTTAAACGACAAAGCTATCATGGTCAAAGGTGTAAACAGACATGAATTCCACCCAGAGCTAGGTAGAGCCCTCTCTTATGAGATCCATAAAAGAGATCTTTTGATCATGAAACAGTACAATATTAATGCCGTGCGCACAGCTCACTACCCAAATGACCCAGTTTTCTACGAACTCTGTGATATGTTGGGAATCTATGTCCTTGATGAAGCTGATTTAGAATGTCATGGTATGGAGCTTGTAGGAGATGCAGACGGATTAAGTAAAGACCCTCGTTTCAAAAAAGCCTATCTCGACCGAGCAGAAAGAATGATTCAAAGAGATAAAAACCATCCATCGGTTATCATTTGGTCTTTAGGCAACGAATCAGGCTTTGGCCAAAACATCATCGAGATGGCAAAGCTTGCAAGATCCCTAGACCCTACAAGACCTATCCATTATGAAAGAGATAACAGCGTTTCTATGAAGGCATCTGATATAATCTGCCCAATGTACCTGCCTCTTGATCAACTAATCAACCTAGCAGAGGGAAGACCTGCGACCCATGGCGAGATGCTTTTTGAACCAGAGAAACTACAACCCTATCCGGTCATTTTATGTGAATACGCCCATGCTATGGGCAATGGCCCCGGAGGATTGAAGGACTACTGGGACACGTTTTATAAATACCCTAAGCTACAAGGTGGCTTTGTTTGGGACTTTGTCGATCAAGGAATTTTACGACAAAAAGAGGATACCCCTTACTATGCCTACGGAGGAGACTTTGGCGACGATCCTAATGATGCTAACTTCTGTCTAAACGGTCTAGTCTTTCCCGATCGCCAAGGCTCACCTGCGCTTTACGAATACAAAAAAGCTTTAGAACCCGTAAAGATTAGAGAGGTAGATTTTAAAAATGGCAGCCTTTTAATTGAAAATCGTTATGATTTCCTTGCTCTAGACCACCTCTTACTATCCTGGGAATTAAAGAGCTTCGGTCGGGTAATTAAAAGCGGCTTTTCAGACTTAAACGATATCCCCCCACGAGAAAACAAATGGCTTTTGCTTGACGAACTTAAAGCCCTAGATTTTGATAGATACCCAAAAAGCACTCTTAACTTCTCCTTTACATTGAAACAGTCCACTCCGTATGCAGCAAATGGACATGAGGTTGCCTTCCACCAAGAAAAGGTGCCACAAAAAACAAAACCTGCAACACAAATAGAAAAGCCAGCACTTAAACTCGATGTAATTTTTAACGAAACACCTACGAAGGTAAGCTTTTTTGACCACTCAAACCTGCTAACTTTTAATAAAACTCTTGGAACTCTAGAAAGCTGGAGCTATAACGGCAATGATTTAATTGTAAGAGGACCGTTACTAAATCTTTGGCGAGCACCAATCGATAACGATAGACCTTTTGTAGATACTTGGAAAAAATATGGTCTTGATAATTTAAAACTAAACCCTAGATCCATTAAGTGGGATCAAAAGCAGGGTTTGTTTGAAGTATCTGGAAAAGCTATGTCTCCTGGACTACAGTGGTATATAGATTTAGACTTAGCCTACAGATTCCAAAACGGCATCCTAGAGCTTAACGTTAAGGGTAAGCCAGAAGGCGGACCTGAGGTTTGGCCTAGAATAGGTTTAGAATTAGCTATCTCAAAGGAGCTTTCAAAGTTTACCTACTATGGCCTTGGACCAGGCGAAAATTACCCAGATAGCTTAGCTTCTAGCCGGCTTGATCTCTATACCAAAGACATTCAGAAGCTATTTACAAACTATATCTATCCGCAAGAAAATGGCAACAGATCAGAAGTAGAGTTTGTTGCAGCCAAAAATCTTAAAGGAGCGGGGTTATTTATCTGTTCGGATAAACCCTTTAATTTTAGCGCTAGAAATTGCTCGCTAAAAAACCTAACAGACGCAAGGCACACCTACGATCTTAAAGAAAGTAATGTAAGCTACCTCTATATAGATGACCAGATAAACGGTCTTGGCTCTGCAAGCTGTGGACCACTTCCTAGTGCACCCTATATTCTATACAAAAGGCCGTTTAACTTTAACTTTTACTTTACAGCCCTACCTGCAGATGGTCTCACTTTGATTGATTTTAAAAAGCAGATAGCAGAAAAATAGATTAACTAGTTTAAAGCTAAGGAAATTTGCATCCTTTATCTAATTTATAAAGGAACTATCTAATTCTTTAAGAAACAATTCTTTAGAGCTAATTTGGAGGTGTTTAAATGAGTAAAATTAGTGGTCGGATTCTTATCTTATTCTGTCTTATTTTACTACTAACTGTGAATCTTTTTGCTGAGAAAATTACCGTTTGGACATGGTATGACGGTGGTCTAGGTACAGTCTTTCGAGATCTGGTTCAAAAAGAATTCGTAGCTAAAACTGGCATTGAGGTCGAGATCCTCTCAGTACCTATACCTGATATGGTTAACAAATTGCTACTCGCCTATCTAGGTGGAGATGCACCCGATATTGTTGAACTATATACCAACCAAGTCGTTGAACTAGGTGTTAGAGGTGCCTTGATGGATTTATCAGTTTTTCCAGACTTCGACAAAACTGTAGATGGTCTCTATCCCAACTATTTAAAGCAACTAAGTTATAAAAACGCTACCTTTGCTTTCCCGTGTGAAATTGCCTGGCCTTGGACCTATGTGCGCAAAGATCTTTTTCAAGAATATGGTCTAGACATACCTAATACTTGGGACGAGTTAAAGGTAGTGAGCACAAAGCTAAAGGCTAGAGGCCTTGGCACCTACTATGATCATACAGGCGATGCCAGTACGGTTCTTGCCAGTAAATTTCTTGCACTAGTCTACCAAAGAAAAACTGATATCTATACACCTGACGGCACTGCGTCAAATTTAGACGCTCCTGAAGTAGTAGATGCATTTAATCTGTTCACTTCTCTTTACACAGACCACGGCCTACTTGTAGAAGACCCAATTATTACAACATTTGCAAACGGAGACACTCCCCTTGGAATTATGCAGGCTTGGTATTACTATGCCTTTGAAAACGCAGCTCCTCATCTTGCTGGCAAATGGACAGTAGCAGAAATTCCAGGCACAATCGATTCTAGTGGTACCATTGATCGAAGTAGCAACTCTAATGGCCTATCTTGGTCTATAGTTGAATCGACTAAAAAGCCTGACCTTGCTTGGGAGTTTATGAAGTGGCTTGCCTCTCCTAGCTTTACTGAAAACTTTTCTAGAGGCATTTTTGAATCATCAGACAAAGTGCGTATCTACTGTGCAACAAAAGGTTTCTTAGATAACGCTCCATTTCCTGAGGATCATCTCGAGGTTGCTCAAAATGCTTTACTGAATTGCCGCCAACCTACGGCTGTTGTAGGAGGCTATGTCGCGGATCGTTATATCGATTTTGCCTTCTACAAGGTCTATCTTGAAGGAGCTGATCCTAAAGAGGCAATTTTGCAGGCTGCCAAAGACTCAACTGATGAGATCCAGCGAAAATTAAGAGAGTTTGCAAGATTTATAAGCAAATTTCAGCAAATCAAATAGGATCTATAAAAAAGTTTAGCCAAGATTTTAAAGGGGAGAAATCTAACAATTTCTCCCCTTTTAAGTTTTATGTCAAAATAACAGGCTTTACCTAGAAATTCCTGATGTATTAATAACCTCAAACTAAATTAACGTGTAAAACTCTACAAAACATTACTACAACACATGTCTTTGTGATATCATAAAGGTGATTGAGTTTAGAATGTCAATTCTTAGAAGGAGGGATTAACCTTGGAAAGTCACTCTAGCCCGAGCTCCCCATATCGATCTACATGCTTATATTATTTCCTAAATAGGTTGCCTTCCTTAGGTCACGGCTCACCTAGGAGGCATATTAAATCTAAGAGGTGATGCCCATGAATAAAGACATCCTAGAAATGCTTGAAAAGAAACAATTTAGTGAGATTAAAGCGACAATCAAACAGATGCATCCCCAAGACATTAGCAGCATCATTACTACGCTCCCTTCTCATTTTCAAGGAATCGTCTATAGACTACTGCCAAAAGATGTCGCTGTAAATGTATTTGAAAACTTCGAGATACCATTTCAAGAGACGCTATTAAACAGTCTAAAAAGCGACGAGGTCATTGGCATCTTAAATGAAATGGCACCAGATGATCGCACTAGGCTGTTTGAAGAATTGCCTGCCAATATAGTTCTAAAATATTTGGCTCTTTTAGATGAAAGCGAGCGAAAGATTGCTTATAATCTCCTTGGCTATAATGAAGATACCGCAGGTAGGTTGATGACCACTGATTTTCTAGAACTTCAGGAAAACTTTACTATCAGCCAAGCAATTGAGACAATTAGAATTACAGCTCCCAAAAAAGAAACCATCTATTATGGCTATGTTATCAGTCCAGATCGAAAACTTAATGGTGTAATCTCTTTAAAATCTATTATAACAAGCGAACCAGACGATGTAGTTGGCGAATTAATGAACACATCTGTTATCTGTGTACAGACTGATGCTTTACAAGAGGAAGTTGCAAGTGTTATGGCTCATTATGACCTTGTAGCTATACCAGTTGTTGACCTTGAAGATCGGCTTGTCGGGATCATCACCCACGACGATATCCTCGATGTTATCACTGAAGAGGATACCGAAGATATTCATTTGATGGGTGCTGTTACTACGACAGATCGTAGCCTTTTAGATCTGACTATTTGGGATAGTGTTAAAAGAAGACTTAGTTGGTTGATTCTTCTAATTGTTCTCGCAAGTTTCTCTACCAATATCCTCACTATGTATCAGGATGTTCTCTCTACTGTAGTTGCTTTATCGTTTTTTATACCTCTTCTCATCGATACAGGTGGAAATGCTGGAACTCAAAGTGCAACAATAACTATTAGAGCCCTTGCAACAGGAGAGTTAAAAAAGCAGCATCGCTGGGAAATCATTGGTAAGGAATTTGTCTCCGGACTTATACTCGGTCTTATGCTTGGTGTTTTAGGTGCCTTTCAAGCCTACTTCACAAGCCAAATTCTTCTTGTTTCAATTACGGTAGGTATCAGTATTTGTGTGGTAGTTACTCTCGCTAGTGTAACAGGCACACTGCTGCCGATGTTAGCTGAGAGGTTTAAGCTTGATCCAGCTGTTATGGCTGGTCCATTTATTACTACAATAGTTGATATTGTCGGCCTTATTACCTATTTTGAGATAGCAAAGCTGATTTTGAGAATAAACTAATATGTAGATAAAACTTGGCTTCAAACGTATACAGATGTCTTAGGTAAATATGCCATATTTCAACTTTGAAAGGAGAGTAACCATGAGCGTTGAGCCTTACCCGCCGTCTTACAATAAATACAAATATAACATAGTATGGTTACCCTCCTTTAAAAGTTGGAAGGCTACCGTGCTATTTAGAGGTGAAGCCTATGAATCAGAATATTATCGAATTACTTGAAAACAAGCAGTATCATGATATAAAGTCTTTACTCGAAACTACGCATCCAGGTGATATTAGTGATATCATCGAGAGCCTACCACCTCATTTTGGCGGAATAGTATATCGATTACTGCCAAAGGACCTTGCAGTTTCCGTCTTTGAAAATCTAGATTCGTCTTTTCGGGAGATGCTTTTAAAAAGCCTAAAAAGTGAAGAAGTAATTAAAACCCTAAATGACATGTCTCCTGATGATAGAACAAGACTCTTTGAAGAACTTCCTGCGCATGTTGTGCGCAAATATCTAGCACTTTTAAATGATAATGAGCGAAAAATTGCCAATATGCTACTTGGCTATAAGGATTACACAGCAGGTAGGCTGATGACCACAGACTTTCTAGAACTCCACGAGAGTTTTACCGTAACAAAAGCTCTAGAGACTATTAGAAAGGCAGCTCCTAACAAAGAGACTATTTACTACTGTTATGTGATGAGTAGAGATAGAAAGCTTACTGGGGTTATTTCGCTTAGGACCATTCTTTTAAGTGAGCCTGAGCAGACTATCCTAGAGTTAATGAACAGCTCTGTTATCTCGGTACAAACGGATACCCTACAAGAAGAAGTTGCAAGCATTATGGCTCAATACGACTTTCTTGCCATACCAGTAGTTGATTTGGAGAACAGACTAGTTGGCATTATTACACACGATGACATCATCGACGTTATTACTGAAGAAGATACTGAAGATATTCACCTAATGGGTGGTGTTAGTGCCACAGATCGAAGTCTTGTTGATTTAACAGTATGGGACAA
>JAQVYS010000073.1 GCA_028708605.1 Bacillota bacterium | reverse complement strand
TGCCTTTTCAATCAGCTCAGGTTTTACCTTCACAAGAAACTCACTATCTGTCTGGTCTGTAGCTAAAGGCTCTAAAGGGAATACAGAACCAGCTTTTTTATCTCCACTTTTAGTATAGAATGGTTCTGTTTTTCCTAAAGGAAGTTCTCGGAGCTTAGCAATCTTTCCATAGAGATCAAAAGCGGTATTTCTGTCTAGGGAGCTACAGGTTTGGCTTATGCTATTTGGTAGGTTAATTAACTGGGCTCTGTGTTGTCTTTTTAAACCAATTTCTAGCTCTTTTGGGACAAACTCTAACTCTTCTAGATGCACTGAGATTTCGGCCCCATTAGGGTTAGAGTTCTTAAAAGGTCCTGGAACTTCTATGTCCCTAGTTAAAACTGTTAAGCTTTCTTCAAGCTTATTTACCTCTAAACCAAATAGTTTTTTATCTGGCACTTTTCTGGCGTTGTGTATGATTTCGTTTAATGCATCTTGACCTTTAGCAATAAGACCTGTCTCTGTTTCATGAAAAAGATCATAGAGTGTCGGTTCTTCTGGCATCAATTTAGATTCAAACAAATGGGTTTTAAGAAGTTTTGAGTCTTCTGGTACATCCTTTTGGTCTTGATACTGGAAAGGTGAGAAGCTGGAATTAACCTGTGTCTTTGCAGTCAAGCTTTCCAAATATCCTAAAACGGTTAACGGGTTTTCTTGTTCTGCTAAAGCACTAACCGATTCCGGTAAATCGTTTCTTTTTACTGCAAGATCCTGAGACACTTTAAGTAGAATTAGTTGCAAACAAGAGAGCTTTTTCGAAAGTTCCTCTGTATCCATATCTTGGGCGTGCTCTTTAGATAGAGTGTCAAGATAACGGCTAATAGCACTGTCTAGCTTTGTTTTACTTCTGTTTCTACCTAAAGCATTTTCTAGTTGCTCTCTAAAAACGGCTGTATTTTGACTATCTAAAGGAGATTGTTCTTGCAGTTCTGATTTTACTGCTAGATTAATAGACCCAACATCCATCAATTCACCTCCCTTCTATGAGCTCGCTTACCTCAGGTAGAAGCTGTGCTGCTTTTGCAGCCTCCATACTTTCAAGTAAGTTAGTTACTATGTCTTGATCCATATTGGCCAAAAGACTAATCTGTTTGTCTTCAGGGAGATTATCTAAAATTGCTAGAATCGATTTTGTTTCCATTTCACTTAATAGAGTTGCTTCGACTTTGAGTTTCTCACTGTCTGATTTAATCGACATAAGTTGTGTTCTTTGCTGTTCTAAGGCTAGTTTGTCTCTTTCCAGATTTTTCGTAAGACTATCTAGCTCTTGCTGCTTTCTATAAAGCTGCTCCTGCTGCAAAACTAAGTCTTGCTCTTTTGTTGCCAATTCATCTGCTAAAAAAGTCAATTCTTCTTTTCTTTCCTGTAAGAAATTTTCTTCCTCAAGGCCTAACCGGTAAGTTTCAAGATAAGAACTAGTAACACTCCACTTAGTAAGCCGGTTTATCATAAAGGCTTTAACATCAATTAAATTGGCTACATCGAGGACATATATTCCTACAGCTATTGCAACTAAAACAGCAAGCACAACCATCAACCATTTCATTTTTCTTCCCCCTCTTTTCTAGCAAAACCAATAACACCGATTTCATCTAGAAAGAGTTGTTCTTCATGTTCCTCTGCTTTTTTATGTCTATCTAAGGCCTTTTCTTTAAGTTTTTCTAAAAGCTTTCTATTTTTCATAGTTTCGACCAAAATCACTCTTTTTGAGTGCAGATCGCTTTGTAGTTCATTTAGCTTTTTAGTTGCTTTTTTAATCTGCACTTGAAGCACCTGTAAGTAGCTTTGCCTGTTTTTTTCTAACAAGAGGTCTATAGGAAAAAAGTCGAATCTTGTTTTGTCATAGTCTGCCTTAAAGCCTTTAATAAGAGCCTTCTGATTTGCGACTAGATCTTGCGCTTTAGCAAAGTCTTCTAAAGCTAACCTTTCTTTTGCGCAAGCAACATCGAGAACTTTTTGCAGACTAAACTGAAATTTCTTCATCAAGATCACTCCGCAAATAAAGCATCTAGACTAGAGACTGTAGTTTGCCAGTCTAATTTCTCTTCCACTTCCTGCTTCAAAAACGAATTTACAGCCGCAATCTTTCGAAGTGCATAATCGATCTCAGCGTTACTGCCGTTTTCATACGCTCCAATATTAATCAGGTCTTCTGCCCCTTTATAACTTGCTAGGACCCTGCGGAGACTTTCAGCGTTTTTTCTTTGGGACTCGTCGGTAATATCACTCATTGAGCGGCTGATACTCGCTAGCACATCGATTGCTGGATAGTGACCCTTTGCAGCCAAATCTCTAGATAATGCAATATGACCATCTAAAACACCTCTGACAGTATCAGAGACTGGTTCATTTAAGTCATCACCTTCAACTAAAACGGTATAGAGTCCCGTTATTGAACCCTTCTCTCCAGCTCCTGCTCTTTCTAAAAGCTTTGGCAAAAGAGCAAAAACCGATGGTGTATACCCTCTTGTAGTTGGAGGCTCACCAGTTGCTAGACCGATCTCTCTTTGGGCCATGGCAAACCTAGTTACAGAGTCCATCATCAGCAGCACATCAAGACCGAGATCTCTAAAATATTCGGCAATGGTAGTTGCGACAAATGCTGCCTTTAGCCTCATCAAAGCTGGCTGATCTGAGGTTGAAACCACCACTACGGAGCGAGCTAGCCCTTCAGCTTTTAAATCTTTTTCTAAAAACTCACGCACCTCACGTCCTCTTTCGCCAATAAGACCAATCACATTGACGCTAGCTGCGGTGTTGCGTGCGATCATACCCATCAAGGTAGATTTACCTACGCCACTACCTGCGAAGATACCAAGTCTTTGTCCTTTACCACAACTAAGCAGGCCATCTATAGCCTTGACTCCTAGGGGTAAGGGGTCTTCTATTCTTTGTCTCTTCAGGGGATGAGGTGGTTTATTGGAAATAGGATAGAGACTATAGCTAGATATCTCTCCTAACCCATCAATAGGGCTTCCAAGGCCGTCTAATACGCGCCCTAAAAGCTTTTCAGAGACCTTTACTGTAAGCGGTTTCCCTGTGGCATATACCTCTGCTCCAGGGATAATGCCATTCATTTCACCAAGTGGCATAAGGAGGAGCTTTTTATCTCTAAAGCCTACTACCTCCGCAAGCACCTCTCTAACTCCTGTAGAAATTTTGCAGATCTCCCCAACTGCAGCCTTTGGACCATTTGAAACCATAATAAGACCTGTCACCTGGTCGATTTGGCCATACATCCTAATTACATTGGTGTTTTTTACTTCCGAGAGCAGATTTCGCCATCTATTCATTCAAAACACCTTCATCTACCTTATGCTTGTCTTTGTTAAAGAGAGCAATTACACTGTCTATGCGCGTCGAAAGCGTAGCATCAATGTTACCACTGCTACTTGTAACAAAGAAACCACCCTTCTCAATTCTGTCTGTGGCAACTATTTTCAAATCTTTAAGATTCAAGCATCTACTTAAGATTAGATCCTGATGGCTCTTTACCACATCTAAATCCGCGGAATTTACTTCAATAATAAATTCAGTACATTCTTCCACTAGTGGTAAAGTTTCATCTAAAACCCTAAGAATTAACTGGTCATCTACTACGTCTTGGCAGATTTTTTTGGTGCTTAAGCTAAGGAGCTCAAGAAGATCAGTTTGTACCTCGTTGACTAAGATCTTTTTTGTACTTCCTAAATCATCTAAAGCCTTTGCAAATTCTTCCAGCTGAGCTTTAAGCTTTATTTCATACTCTTTTTTAGCTTTGTTTAAGCCTTCTTGATAGCCATCTCTATAGGCCTTTTCCTTAATCATATCTGCATCATTTTCTGCAGCTTCTACTAAATGAGCTGCTCTTTTCTGACTTTCAGCATAAATTTGTACCGCTTCGTTTTTTATCTTTTCTAAATTAACTGCCTCAGCCTCTTCTATTTTGTCGCTTGTGTGTGTTTCGTTTGTTGTAGCGATTTCACCCAAAACCTCTAAATTAACGACTTCGTCAGATAAAAAGTAACCATTCTTTAATAATCTAGACGATGATTTCATCTTCACCGCCCCTACTTATGACAATTTCTCCTGCATCTTCAAGTTTTCTAATAATCGCAACAATTCTCTGCTGCGCCTCTTCAACATCGCGAAGTCTAACTGGTCCAAGATAGTCGATCTCTTCCTTAAGCATCGATGCAGCTCTCTGTGACATATTCTTAAAGATTTTCTCTTGAACAATGTCATTACTACCTTTTAGAGATAAGGCCCAGTCCTTAGACTCGACTTCACGAATGACCCGCTGAATAGCACGGTCATCGAGTCCTGCTACATCCTCAAAGACAAACATCCTCTTTCTGATGTTTTCTGCAAGATCAGGATCGAGGCCATCTAAGCCATCCATAATTGTTTTTTCAGTTGATCGATCTACTCTGTTTAGAATCTCAACTATAGATTGCAACCCGCCTGCACTTGTCGATTCTTGATTAATAAAACTTGCCAGTCTCTTTTCTAGAACTGATTCAACATCACTTAAAACTTCAGGACTTGTACCATCCATTGTGGCAAGACGTTTAGCCACTTCAATCTGTTCTTCTGCAGAAAGCGATGAGAGAATTGCTGCTGCTTGTTCAGGTTGAAGATAAGCCATAATCAAGGATATTGTCTGGGGGTGTTCACCTTGGATAAAATTAAAAAGTTGCGCGGGTTCTGCTCTTCGTGCGAAATCAAAGGGACGCACTTGGAGAGAGGATGTTAGTCTCCTAATAATCTCCTCAGCTTTTCCTGTGCCTAAAGCTTTCTCTAGCAGCTCTCTGGCATATTCAATACCACCTGTGGAGATGTATTCTTGAGCTTTGGCAATATCCTTAAATTCAACCAAAACCTCGTCTCTTACCTGTGGCTCGACCCTTTTTATATTGGCGATCTCTAAAGTAAGGTCTTCGATTTCCTCTTCTCTTAGATGCTTATAGATGTTAGCAGACAATTCAGGTCCTAAAGTCACCATCAAAATGGCAGCCTTTTGTTTACCAGTTAATGTACCACGTTTGCTTTTGTATTGTTGCACCTGTGCCACCCCTTTTTACTATTCATCTGCTAACCAAGATTGCAATACTTTGGCAACCTCTTCAGGTTTTTGTCTGGCGATAAGTCTAAGCTCTTTTTCCAAAGTGATTCTAGGACTTTCACTAGCTTCAGTCTCGTCTTTTAGTTCTGTCACAGCTGCCATCTCCTCGAGGGCAGTTTTTTCTCTCTGCTTTCTAGCACGTCGTCTTAGAACAAAGATTATGACTAGAAGCGAAGCTAAAACTACGAGAACAATATAAGGTATTTGGATACTAGAGCCAGCTTCAACAACCTGAGTTTCAGGCAGAAGATCGGGCGTGTAAAATGGAAGGCTTTCTACAGTTAACTGGTCTCCTCTTTGATAGTCAATACCACTAGCTGCTGCAACTGTTTCCCTAACTATGTCTTTGGTAGCTTCATCCATATCCCCATGCAACCAAACTGCAACAGAAAGCCGATTCACAGTCCCTGGGGCTGCAATATGGTGTTCCAAAACTTTAGATATCTCATAGTTGATGATTGAGTCTGAACGATCATAAGAACTCGCGTTTTGGGTATTGTTGTCGATTGTATAGCCCGGAACATTGCTGGTTATACCTGCGATACCGCCTTGTGCTCCGTGGCTTGTCCCAGTCTGGGTTTCACTTGTTTGTTGCTCGCTTCTTACAATACCTCTAGAGCCACTTACTGGTTCATATCTTTCAGCAGTTGTCTCTTTATAATCAAAAACCAAATCAGATGAGACTCTTACAATGGCATTTCCAAAACCAAAGATACGCTCTAGCATACTTTGCAAACTAAGTTCTAAGTCTCTTTCGATCTGTCTTTTTAATTCAAGTTGATTAACTGGCTGAGTAGTATTACCATATTGAGAAGCAAACATTGAAGGATCTGACAAAATATTCCATGACCCATCCATTATTGTGACATTTTCTGGCAACAGTCCTGGGACAGCACCTGCCATAAAATTTGCGATACCTTTAATCTGATCTGAAGCAATTTTACTATATGGTTCTAAAGTTAAGACTACCGAAGCTGTAGCTGTACCCTCATCATCTAAAAATGGGGATGACTCAGGTAAAACTACATGCACTCTAGCATCTTTAATGCCATTTAATGTACGTATGCTCCGGATTAGCTCACCTTCTAAAGCTCTTTTATATCTTTGTTGTTGTTCAAAATCGGTAATGCCCCACTTGGTCTGATCAAATAACTCGTTTCCCACCACTCCGCCAGTTAGAACTCCTGATGCAGAAAGTCTAATCCGCAAACTATCTACTTGGCTAGATGGAACCAAGATCGTTTTTCCACCGTTTTCTAACTGGTACGTTATCTTTTCTTCATCTAAACTTGCCATGATTTGACCTGCATCTACAGGATCTAAGTCGTAAAAAAGTGGAGAAAATTGGCTAGTGTTTCCCCAAATAGATAACCCTACAAGAGTTACAAAAATGGATACAGACAAAATAATGGCGAGCCATTTGATCTTTTTGTCCAGGTTTTGCCATAATTCTTTTATTTGTGTCCCTAGCTGCGCCAATTGGTTCATTCTAACCCTACTCCTTTATCAGACCTGCATCCTCATAATCTCTTTGTATCCTTCAATTAAACGGTCTTTGATTGCTAAAGTCACATCTAAAGCTATTGAGGCTTTTTGTGAGGCGATTGTTAGATCATGAAGTTCTATCGTAGGATCCTTAAGAGCCATCCTTACATTCATTTCGTCGGCGTGAAGCTGTGTTTCATTAACTTCGGTAAGCGCTTCTTTTAGGTAGCTACCAAAAGAATCTGTTAGAACCTTTTGCGCAGACTTTGTTTCAGGTCTTAAACTCCCATTATTTCCAACACCTGTAATATTCATCTACAGCACTCCTTTAACGGCCTATTTCTAAAGCTTTTGCTGCAGCCGATTTATACGCGTTGATAACTTGAACATTTGCTTCATATGCGCGACTTGCAGTGATTAAGTCAACCATTTCCTTTACCACATCTACATTCGGCATCTCTACATAGCCATCTTCATTACTATCTGGGTGCTTAGGATCATAAATTAATTTATATGGTGAGTTATCTTTAATAACGCCTACCACTTGAACTCCTTTTGCTACACGATCTCTACCTAACTCACTTTCTAAGATAGTAGCAAAAACAGGTACTCTTCTTTGATATGCACTGCCATCTTCTGTTCTTGTCGAATTAGCGTTTGCAATATTACCCGAGATAATATCCATCCTAAGTCTCTCGGCTGTTAAACCAGAGGCACTAATATTGAGAATCGAAAACATACTCATTATTGTCTACCTCCTTGAAGTACAGATTGCAAGAGCCTAAACTTGTTACTTAAGCCTGTTGCAACACCTGAATAATACAGGTTGTTTTCCACTAATGCAGCAATTTCTTTTTCAATATCTACACTGTTTTGATCGCTTCGCATAACAAAGTCTGTTGATAAATTAAAAGGGCTTTGAGCTATTCTTGTTTGAGCACTGACGTTAATGTGGTTGGTATGGGTTTGTTTTAAGTTAACACTCGAAGTTTCCGCTAAGTTCCTCCTAAGTTCTGTAGCAAAATCCATATCCTGAGCTATGTAGCCAGGTGTATTGACATTAGCGATGTTATTGGCAATTTGGTCAAACCTTTTACTACTTAGATTAAGAGCCTGATGAAGAAGATTTTCCTGGTAGCCGAAGATACGCATTATATCAACACCTTTCCTAAAATAGACTTTTAATAACATAAGTATCAAAACTAAACTTGATATATCTACGTCAATTAACCATTTCTCATTGACTAAATTCACCATTGAACCTGCTTTTACTTTTTCTTATTCATAGGCCATAGGTCCCAAGTCAACTGTTTTTCGCAAACTTTCTAGTAAAACTAGTTATATATACCTAGTCCGTTTTAAAGCTTAAAAGGAAGCCCTGATTTTGAGCTCCCTTCTAAGATTATACATAAAATATTAAATTATTTGTCAATAAAACGCTGCCATTCTTCAGGGGTAACGTCGGCTAGGAACTGTTTAAAAGCTTCAACTTCACCCTTTGCGATAGGTTCTTTATCTGAAGCTTTAGTAGTATTAGAGATAATCTCTACATCAACTTCCATAAGAACTAATTCACCAATTAACTTCTCCGATAAGTAGATTGGTGCTTTGCTTTTTAAGGCCAAAGCTACCGCATCAGAAGGGCGAGCATCAATCTCTAGTTTTACAGAAGCACCATCTTCATATCCATCTTGAATAATCGTCATAACTGCATAATAGGTATTGTCTTTAAAATCAGTGATAATTACTTTTTCAATTCGACTTTTTAATTTTTCTAATACTTCAATCATCAAATCATGTGTTTGAGGTCTTTGACTCTTAGTTCCTTCTAATTCAGATGCTATAGAGGTTGCTTCTGCTACACCAATAAATATTGGTAAAACCTTGTCACCACTTGAAAGCAGTAAGACTGTGCTCATTGTCTTTGGGTCTATGCCTACACCACGTACTTTTACCTCTTGCAAAAGTGCTCACCCCTTTCTGTCTATATGCATTATAACAAGAACAGACAATTATAAACAATGGCATTTCCTATAAGCTATGAGATAACCCTCCATATCAAGCAACTACTAATTATTACTACGAACTGAACTAATATCGCTACAATAAAGATATGACGGCTTTTTTTTATCTGTGCTGAAGCTAAATAGGTCATTACTACATAAAAGACCGTTTCAGTACTAGCTACAAATGTCGATGCGCTAAGACCAATAAATGAATCTGGGCCAAATTCTGAAAGAAGTTTCGTCAAGACAGCAAGCGATGCCGAACCTGAAAATGGTCTCATTAAAGCTAGCGGCACAAGCTCTTTGGAAACACCTAAAGGATTAATCAGTAATCCTACCTTGTCTATTATATACCCCCACAACAAACTATTTCTAACTAAAGCTAAAGCCACAAATATACCGATAATCGTCGGTAAAATATGCCAAAGTGCTATTATACCAGCTTTTGCACCTTCTAGAAAATGCTCATAAATATTGATCTTTGCCTTAAGTCCTACGACGATACAGATGAGGACAATTAATGCTGGTAAATAGCTACTCACCGTTTTTCACCCCACATTCTATCTAAAAGCAACGCGAAAACAGTTCCAAAAATAGAAACAA
>JAQVYS010000072.1 GCA_028708605.1 Bacillota bacterium | reverse complement strand
GTTTGATAGTGATTTAATGAATACTTTGAGTTATAGAGCGTACATATCTAAATTCACCCATCCGATTTGCATGAGTTACCTCTACTATCTGGCTTAAAGGGGGTTGCAATTACTTTTTCAATTAAAGGCTAAGACTCTAAAACATGTAAAAACGACAAAAACCCTTGCCTTTCAGAGAAAAATCTGTATAATAAAAGGGTAGCTTTTTAGAAAGGCTCAAATGCTATTACACAACAAGTAGAGCGTCCTTTCATTGGAAATTCAATGGGAATTTAAAAAGAACTGTTGACAAGAGGACGATCCTGCTGTAATATTAGTAATCGAGGCCGTTATTTGAGAGCCATTAGCTCAGTCGGTAGAGCACCGGACTTTTAATCCGGGCGCCCGGGGTTCGAATCCCCGATGGCTCACCATTTTGTGCCCTCATCGTCTAGGGGCCTAGGACATTGCCCTTTCACGGCAAAGGCACGGGTTCAAATCCCGTTGAGGGTACCATCTTTTTTATTGATTATACTGTTATTGACAAGGTCGAAATTACTGTGATACATTAATGTTGTACATTGAAGTTAATAGTGTTAGGAGCCGTAGTGCAGCTGGTTTAACACGCCTGCCTGTCACGCAGGAGATCGCGGGTTCGAGTCCCGTCGGCTCCGCCATAATACGCCGAGATAGCTCAGTCGGTAGAGCAGAGGACTGAAAATCCTCGTGTCGCCAGTTCAATTCTGGCTCTCGGCACCATTACTCTGTTAATAGGTGCGATTACTCTGAAAAATGGGTGGTCGTACTTTTTTTTATTTTCGAAAAGGGAAAACTAACTAAGATGCGAATAATTAATACCAGGTGATAAAACCAACACCTAATTTTCAGAAGACATAACAATATTAAAAATAAGTACATTCAAACCTTGGGAGGATTAAGTTATGAGTAAATGGGCAGTAATTTTGGGAGCATCAAGCGGTTTTGGAGCAGCTACAGCCAAAGAACTAGCTCAAAACGGCTATAATATTTGTGGTGTTCATTTGGATCGTAAAGTTCATATGGAGCCAGTTAATGCACTCATTGAAGAATTAACCACAACTGGAGTAAAGACTAAATACTTTAACATCAACGCTGCAGATCCAGAAAAAAGAGCTGAAGTAGTGGCATATCTTAAGGAAGAAAATGCCTATGTTAAAGTACTTTTACACTCTTTAGCTTTTGGCGGTTTAGCTCCGATGTTTGAAGGAGAAAAGATCCTTTCTCAAAAACAGATCGAGATGACTCTCGATGTCATGGCTAACTCATTAGTTTATTGGACACAAGATCTTTTTAGTGCAGGTCTTCTTCAAAGAGGTAGCTCAATCTACGCAATGACATCAATGGGTTCAACTAGAGCTGTAGCTACCTATGGCGCTGTTGCAGCAGCTAAATCTACTTTAGAAAATTACATTAGGCAAATTGCTTTAGAGCTTGCACCACAAGGTATTAGAGCAAATGCCATTCGTGCAGGTGTCACTATTACTCCAGCGCTCGAAAAGATACCAGTAGTAGAATACCTCGTAACAGAGGCGAAAAGGAAAAACCCATCCAAAAGGCTTACAACGCCGGAGGATATTGCAAAAGCCATTAAAGCACTTAGTGTTGATGAATTAAGCTGGATGACAGGCAATATTATTAATGTAGACGGTGGAGAGGAAATCACGGTATAATACTTGCTTTAAAAGCTAAAGATAGTTTATACTAAAAGATAGGCGGATGTAGTTCAATTGGCAGAGCATCGGCTTCCCAAGCCGAATGTTGCGGGTTCGAACCCCGTCATCCGCTCCAGATAAGTAAAATTGGGGGGCTAGGTGTTTACACCTAGCCTTTTTAAATACATCTAATAACACAAAAAGGAGTATGCCTGTGATTAAAGCTATATTATTTGACTTAGATGGTACTCTTATCGACAGTACAGATCTTATTCTTTTTTCTTTTAACCATGTAATGAAAGAGTATCTTAACCTAGATGTACCAGAACAAGAGATCCGCAGCCTTTTTGGCAAACCGCTTTATAGTCAAATGGAAATATATGGTGGTAAGGAGCGCGCTAGAGAACTCGTTGAAAAATACAGAGAGCACAATCTAATCAGCCATAAAGACCACCTAAAAGAGATTCCAGGCGTAAAAGAAACCTTAGAAGGTCTAAAGAAAAAAGGATATGCTTTAGGGATTGTTACCAGTAAACAAGAGGATTCAGCTAGACTTGGCATGCAAATCTGCGAAATCGAAGATTTTTTTGATATCTTTGTTTTTTCAAATACTGTAACGATCCATAAACCAGAACCAGAACCGGTGCTATATGCCTTAAGAAAGCTAGGATTAAAGCCTGAAGAAGCAGTTTATGTGGGAGATAGCACTTATGATATAATTTGTGGGCAGAGAGCAGGCGTAGAAACTGTTGGTGTCGGATATACACCTGTTGGAAGGGAACAGTTAAAAGCTACAAACCCTGATCACTGGATTGAGAAAATCGAAGAGCTATTGGAGATTTACTAAATGAAATGTAAAATGTGTGGAAGTTGTTGCAGTGAGCCAGGCTGGTTAAAACCTGCAGATTGGGATAACATTGCAAAAAGGCTAGGGCTTAGAAAAGAAGAAGTTTTAAATAAGTATTTGATTATCGACTTTTTAGCAGACGAAGAAGGCTATAAGTTTGTTTTAGCACCTGTTAAAACTGTAGATGGAGAGCCTATAGCAGAGCCAGGTAAAAAAGTACCTTGGAACTACGCACATAGCCTTGGTAAATGCGTTTTTTTAGAAGATAATCTCTGCTCAATTCATCCAAACAAACCTAGCGAATGCCTAAGTTATCAGTGTGATGACAGTAATACTCTGGTAGAGATAGAAGATCCAAAGGCCTATGCAAAAAAAGTTCTCGAAACATCCAATAGACTGGAGATTGCAGCACTTTGGCAACCCTATCATTTAGATAAATTAGTGCCTAAAAAGTTTGATAAAGCCCATTGCTTAAAAAATCTTGAGACAGAAGAACTTCTCTTAAAAGAATATCAACAGGATTTCCCTGATATTGATCTAATTGCTCAGTTAGAGCGTCTATTAGATTAGAAGATTTTTAAGTCTGCCCTTATTGGAGGTTGGCTGGATTTGAAAAAGCATCAATTACTAGTTGTTTTTCTTATTTTTGTTAGTATGGTTTTTGTTGCTCAAGCTGAGATCATAGTAACGGAGTATGGTTATCTACCTTTTGGTAAAAAGGAAGCTATGACCACAGAAAAAGCTGAGAGTTTTTCCCTGGTAGATAAATTAACAGATAGAGAAAAATTTAGTGGCGAAAAAAGCGAGCCCTTAGTAGATCCTGCAACAGGAGAGACCGTTTATCGCTTAAACTTTACCGATCGGGTAAGAGGTGGTGACTACTATTTAACTGTTGGCGATTTGGAATCTAGGACAGTTAGGATTGATAGTGGAGCCTTTAACCCAGTTTTTGTTCGGGCCATGAAAAAGATCACTGCAAAGCGTGGCGAGTACGGCTGGTTAGATGATAATGATGAAGATAATATCTTACTTTCATCTTACATGGCAACTCGAGGACTTTCTTATTACGAGACCTTTATGGACCGTTTTGGTGATGGTGAATTAGAGGTCCCTGAACCTGAACAAAACAATAAAATACATGATTATGCAGATGAATTGATTTATGGCGTAAGAGGTCTACTTAAATGGTATAAAGAAGGCTCTCTTGAAAGTAAGGACATCAATGAACTTGCCGCAGTAGTATCTGCTTTTGCTGTTTCAGGCAGGGTTTTACCTAAAGATAGCCCTGAACTAGCAAAGGAAGTAGAGCAAATTGCACTTGGTAGTTTTGAATACCTTTCAGCTCATAAGAAAGAGATTAGAAAAGACTTATGGATGCTACTTTTAGTGGAGCTGAATCTGCTTACGGACGATAAAGAATATGAGACTCAGTTTGGAACCGAGCTAGAGCCAATTCTAGAAACTGGTTGGGCTCCTATTAACTCAGAAGACCTTACGGGATTTGCAATCGGTGAAATGATGAAAAAGTCTTTAGAATCTGACAGCCCTATTTATAATAGTTATTTTGAAAGAAGCGTTGCACTTTTAATTGCTCAGGATAGAGATCCTTATTATCGGGCAGTCGTTTTTGAGCCTATTGAGATTGAGTTCAACGGTATCTATCTTGATAGAATTGATCCTGTTGGCATTGGCTCTGAAGGTCTATATATGATCGATCTTAACGAATACTATAAGACAAGTGTCTGGGCAAAAGCAGCACAAGATCAACTTCATTACCTCATCGGCAGAAACCGTGAAGGCATTGATTATCTTGAAGATGGTTCTTTAGAGACAGTTTTTCATATCGCCCTCCTTTCTGCAAATTTTAAAGACAGTTCTAAGCTTACTAGATCTGGTCAGATTGTAGGGGGAGTATTCCAGATCACATTTTACTTTGTGTTAATCTTTGCAGGAATTACGCTCTGGCAAAAATATAGTAATAAGAAAGCTGAAAGAAATGTAGAGGAATAGATTTGCCTTTTAAGCTAACAAAGCCGTCTGAAATTTACTTATCAGACGGCTTTTATTATTCCTTAGCTTCTTTGGCCTGAATATGTAACTGACCTTGGGTGTTAAGCCCAGCATAGAAAACATCAGTAATATCATTTAAACCGCTGGCTTTGACTTCGGATGCAATCCAGTTATAAGAAAGCCCACATAGCTCAAGGTTTTCGAACTTAATTACGCCATCGAGAACCAATGGCACAGTAAGTCCTTCATATTCTGTTGGTATTTTGAGGTCTTTAGGAGATACAGGACGAGACTGAGATCTCGGAATAACACTAATTTCGCCTGAGGTCTCTAAAACTGCAAATTCTACATCATTAACGTCACTATAACCAGAGTTTCTTAGTTGCCCCATTAGTTCGTCTAAGTTATATCTTAATTTACGCAAAACATTTTCCCGGATATGGCCGTTTTCAATAACGATTGTCGGACGCCCAGCAATAAGAGTGCGGACTTTTTCGCTTTTTAAGCTTAGTGCAGAGATTAGAATCTCTAAAACAGCAAGGATTGCAATGGGATAAAATGAGTGCGTAAGAGGTATATTTAGATTGCCAATGGGAAGAACGGCAATTTCAGCAATCATAATCGCAATAACGAGCTCATATGGTTGTAATTGAACCATTTGTCTTTTTCCCATTAATCTCATAGCAATGAGAATAATGAAGTATAATATTACTGTTCTTATACTAATGAACAATTCGGTCAAGAAAACAACCCCCTTAGGGGTATTTTCTCCGCAAATAGTGAAGGTTATTAACTAAAGGTGGAGAAGTTTAATTTTGAAAGTTCATTGGAATAACTTGGAGGTATGATTATGAAAGTGCGTATAGGTGTAGTAGGTAATGGTGCAATTGCCAAGTATCGGCATCTCCCTGAATATGCGTCAAGAGATGATGTGGAAATTGTTGCATTGTGTGACATTATCAAAGCAAAAGCTGAAAAATTAGCTTTGCGGTATGATGTTAAGAAAGTCTATACAGACTACAAACAGATGATTGAAAAAGAGAAGCTTGATGCAGTAAGTGTTTGCACCCCTAACTATCTACACTCAGAAATAACTATTTATGCCCTAAAGCATGGTCTCAATGTTTTGGTAGAAAAACCCATGGCAACAAGTATGGCAGAAGCCAATGAAATGATTGAGACAGCAAGAAAGAACAACCTTGTCTTAATGGTTGGTCAAAATCAGCGTCTTGCCCCAATGCATGTACTTGCAAAAAAGATTCTTGAAAGTGGCATGATGGGTAAAGTAAATACCTTTAGGACCGTTTTTGGTCATGGTGGTCCAGAGCATTGGAGCCAGACTGGTAAATGGTTCTTTGATAAAAAACAAGCCTTTGCAGGCTCTCTTGCTGATCTTGGTGTGCACAAGGTAGACCTTGTACAGTTTATTCTTGGTGACATCGACCAAGTGGCATGTTTTACTGATACTTTAGAGAAAAAAGAATGCACAGTAGATGATAATGCTGTAGCTATTTTGCATATGGAAAATGGTATTATGGGTACCGTTGAAACAAGCTGGACTTATAAACCTATTGAGGAAAACGGAACAGTATTCTTTTGTGAAAAAGGCACCTTGAAGATGGCTGTAGAACCAGATGCTCCTCTTGTGGCTTATTTTGCAGAGCCAGGGCGTGGCAGATGTGTCTTTGAGGTACCTCAGATTCAAACTAACGAAGACGGTGGACAATTCTCGACAGGTGTTATTGATGGTTTTATAGAGACCATAAATGGTACTAGAGAAAATCCTGTTTCAGGCGAGGAAGGCAGAAAGGCTCTAAGAGCAATTCTTGCTTGTATTGAGTCGGCAGCATCTAACCGTAAAGTCCTTGTTGAGGAGGTCAACTAAACATGAAAGTAGGCCTGTTTTCAGTACTATTTAGCTACCTTACTTGGGAGGAAGCTTTAGATAAGATTAAAGAATTTGGTATTGAGGCTGTTGAAGTTGGAACAGGCAATTATCCAAATAACGCTCACTGTAAGCCTGATGAGCTTTTAAAAGATGCAAGTGCCCGTAGTAAATTCAAGAAGGCTGCAGAAGATCGCGATATTATGATTAGCGCACTTAGCTGTCAAGGAAACCCTCTTAATCCTAATAAAGAGCTAGCCAAAAAGCACCATGATACATGGAGAAGTACGGTTGAGCTCGCGAGTGAATTAGAGATTCCTGTAGTTTGCCATTTTTCAGGCTGCCCCGGAGACTCTCCGAAGGCTGAAAGACCTAACTGGGTTACCTGTGCTTGGCCAAATGAATATAGCCAAACTCTCAAGTGGCAATGGGAGGAAGTAGCGATCCCTTACTGGCAAAAAGAAGCTGAGTTTGCAAGATCAAAAGGTATAAAAATCGCATTTGAAATGCACCCAGGCTTTTTGGTCTATAATCCAAGAACTCTTCTTAGATTGCGCGAGGCTGCAGGAGACAATATAGGCGCAAACTTCGATCCTTCTCACTTAATTTGGCAGGGTATCAATCCAGCAGAAGCTATCCGTTATCTTGGCAAAACTATCTATCATTTCCACGCTAAAGACACTTATTTAGATCATTCTAATATTGCAAAAAATGGTGTTTTAGATACAGCATCTTATACAGATCTAACTGAACGCTCTTGGACTTTCCGTTCAGTAGGATACGGTTTAGATGAAAAGGCCTGGCGTGACATGGTTACAGCTCTAAGATTAGTTGGCTATGATTATGCGCTAAGTATCGAACATGAAGACCCGATTGCATCTGTTGAAGAGGGTCTTAAGAAATCTGCTGATTTTCTAAATAGTATAATTTTAAAAGAACCCCCAGCAAACGCTTGGTGGATTTAGAAAACAAGACTCTATCTTTTTGAAGGTAGGGTCTTTTTCTTTATAAAACACATAAGGAAAGAAGGAAAGGTTTTACAATAGCTAAACTATAAAAGTACAATGCAAACATTAGTTGTAGCGACAGGACATACCCATTCTAACTTTGTTATAGGTAGAGCTTTCAAAACAAAAAGGAGGCTTTGTGATGAGAAAATTTTTGATGCTGGTGTTGGCTGTTTTTTGCCTTACCGTGCTTGCAGTAGCAGAGGATCCTTTTGAGGGGCTAGAGCTTAAAATTGCTTATGACTTTGACTTTTGGGATGAAGATGACATATCTTATGGCACTAAAGATGATAGAGACCTCTTTTTCTCTGACTCTCAAGCTGGCGTGAGTGTTCTGTTTTCCGGAACAAGAGAGAGCGCCTTCAAAGACGAGGGTAAGAAAGACGGTTTGGCCTTTAGGCATGAGTCTATTTGGGAAGCAGGGGCTACTAAGAATTACGTAGCCTTTTCTTTAGAACAACGACACGATTTTAACATGTATGCTTATGATGAATTTCCAGATGCAAAGTATTTTACGATCTACATCGACCTTTCAAACTACAGTAAGAACTTTGAGTTTTACCCCATTATCTACGAACAAGATTACAATGAAGATGGGTCAAAAGCAGGAGTATCCTGTCTTGCAGTTAAAGGTGGAGTAAAGTTCTATCTAAAAAGTTTAGAAGGAGAGCTTACCACAGGAAAAACCTTAGAGAATTGGGTAAAAATCCCCAAAGGTTTTGTGGGTCGCATCTATATGCCTCTAGATGATTATGTGCCGATTTGGGGCACAGCCGATGTAAACGGTAAGTTTGATGGTCTCGAGGTGATCAGGTATAAGTTCTCCCTAGTCGATATCGGTAATAAAGGTGAATACGTACTCTTTGACGAGTTTGGTTTTCTGCTGTAACAGTAAAAGACTATTAACCACCAGCGACCTCTAGATAGCGAAGAATTTAAAAACACGCCTTTTAAGTCAAGGAATTTAGATGGAGTTAGTAAGGGGGAATTAAGTGAAAGGGCTTGTACTTTTTCTTTTAACAACGATTATTTTTACAGGATCTGTTGCAGCAATAGAAAAACCACGACCAAAGATTACAGGAGCATTTTGGCAGCTCCATGCAGGCTTTTTCGGTAGAGGAGAGGCCTACTTTGAGGAGCAAGTAGATTTGATGTATAAAGCAGGGATAAAAACCATTGTTATCCAAGATACTGCAGGCGACAATTTGGCGACATATGCTAGATCAAATCAGGCAAAAATCAAAATAGAAGGTCCCTTTGGCCCAGGAACCCACACCCTTCTAATAAAAAAATTACCCGTTACAGTTAGCGAAATTGTTACTGATGGATTTTTCGCCTATGAAATCATCTCTCCAGAACCATCGCCCTTTTTAGGGGATTATGGTTATAAACTCATAGATGGTGACACATCTATCTATGGTTCTGTCGGCTGGATAGATGATGGTATCTCTAAAGAAGTAAAAATAAATATCAATCTAGAAGACGAAGTAGAGTATATTGAAGTTTACTTTATGACCACAAATGCAGATATAGAACGAGATGACGTTGTCCTTGACGGTAAATGTGGGGAAATTTTCCTAGTTAACGATGATCTTACCCAAATCTTAGATGCGGCTAAAAAAAGAGGTATGGATGTTTGGCTAGGAACTAAGTTCTCTGACACCTGGTGGGGGGATTTATTCGAAGGGCAAAAGGAGATCCAAGATAATATCAGGACTGTAGAGGATCTAGAAAGATTCTATGGTCATTATGAAAACCTAACAGGCTACTATATTCCTCACGAATTTAGGCCAGACTGGCGTCCAAAACAAAATACTGAGTTTTTCAAGGAACTTGTCAATAGCCTTAAGGTTTATAATAGACCACTTGCTATAGCACCGTTTTTTCGAATAGAAATGGCAGTAAAAGATCATCAAGACTTTTGGGAAACCTTTTTAAGGGAAGTAGATATTGATGTCCTAATGCTTCAAGATGGCATAGGCTCTGATGCATCTCGTATGGAAAAAATTTTGCCTCACTATAAGATGGTCCAAGAAATAGCACACCAAAAAGGTATACCTTTTTGGTCTG
>JAQVYS010000071.1 GCA_028708605.1 Bacillota bacterium | reverse complement strand
ACAACCAAGCTTTAGTCTTTGGTCTTCCTTCGATAACAATCAATGATGCTAACAATCTTCCACTAAAGGAACTCTTTTTAGATGCATTAAAAGAATTTACTGTAGACTTCAGTGTTTTAGAAAAGGTCAAAAACAAGGTTGATCCTCTCTCACTTACAGAAGACACAAAGAAGCTCTATCTTAAAGCTATAAACCTTGAAGAGCAGATCTTGTCAAGCAATTTAGGCAGAGCTTATGACAGTTTTGATGAAGCGCTTGAACTTTTCAATGATGCTTACCTCTATAGCCTACCTTCTAAGACTAAGGAAACTCGGGCAGTCTGGTTTAGACCACCTACAACTAAGTATAGTATCTCTCAAAGTCTAGATAGTATGGAAAAATTAGGCATTAATTTGATTTTTGTAGAGACTTGGTGGGAAGGTGGTCTTCTCTATCCTAATGGTCCTGTCTCTCAACGAGCAGAATTTAAAGGTTTTGACCCTCTCGAGTACATTATCAGTGAAGCTCACAAAAGAAACATTGAAGTTCATGCCTGGCTTGAGGTCTTTTTCTCTGGCTTTAAAAAGCCTGGGGAAATCTTAGAAAAACACCCTGATTGGGCTTGTGTTGGGATGGATGGCAGTCTTGCGGTTAAAGCTGAAGATGACAAATACTTTATTGAACCTGCACATTTAGAGGCTAGGAGATTTTTAATTGACATGTTTGTAGACATGGCAAAAACCTATCATCTAGATGGAATTCACCTAGACTATGTCCGCTACCCTCTGCAAAACCCTACCGCCTATGGATTCTCTCCATATGTAAAAGAACGCTTTGAAAAATCTACTGGTCTTGAATTTCCATTAAATAACAGACATAGCAACTGGCCAGCCTTTAGTAAATTTAAAGAAGAACAGGTCACTAGCTTTGTCGCTGAATTAAGAAAAGAACTATTGGCAATAAAGCCTCTCCAGATTTCAGCTGCAGTTTTTCCTGGGAATGATGCTTTAATAAATAAGAACCAGAACTGGCCACTATGGGTTGATGAAGGCTATCTTGATTTTATCAGTCTGATGCTCTATAGTCGTTCCACACAAACAGTTGAGAACTGGATCAAAGAGTCACTCTCTACAATAGGTAATAAAATACCGTATTATCCAGCTCTAGCTGCTATTAGCATACCAGAAGGCGATCTACTCCTTGAGCAGACTCTGCTGATCCACAAATATGGCCTAAATGGCGTAGCGTTCTTTGCTTGGCAACACTTTACAGAGGATAGCATCGCTACCCTTTCTAAGGGGCCATTTAGAAATAAAGCCACTCAATATTAAAAACCATCTCGCTTTTTAGTAGGCGTTTTTCCTCCTCCACTGAGGGGTAAGAGGTAGATCTAGAAACCACCTCTTACCTTTTTTGCCTTCCTCAAAGGGAAAACTTCCCGTTTACAGAAGAAAACACTTAGTAAATAAACTTGGGGAAAGAAGGGGATTTAAATGAAAAGAAAATTCCTCAGACTTTTTCTGGCTATTGTGATTGTGTCTTTACCAGTATTTGCTCTCGAGATTGATGTTTGGCTAACGGGTCTTACAAATGAGCAGCTCCGAATTGTCAGCGAAGTAACTGAAAATGATTTTACAAGTAAAACAGGAATTAATGTTAACTTTATGGTCTTTACTGTTTCAGATACCGAAACCAAACTTCTTCTCGCAGCTGCATCTGGAGAAGGTCCTGATATTGCAGGATCTGGACCACTCTTTCTTCCTGAGCTTGGCTTACGAGGAGCACTAATTGATCTTAGTACTCTACCTGACTTTGACGAAATCTATTCCCGTGCAAATCCAAGACTCTATCGTTCTTTGCAATACCAGGGACTTACCTTTGGCATACCCCATGACTCGACTATCACTACAGCCTATATAAGAGATGATATCTTTGCGAGTCTAGGTCTCAGCGCGCCAAAAACTTGGTTGGAAGTAAAACAGATTTTGCCAAAACTTCAAGCTCAAGGCTCTAGTATGCTAATGCAGTTTCGCTTAACTGAGATTTTATATGCCGATGTCAATATGTTTATGTGGCAAAGAGGTGCAGATGATTATACACCTGATTTAAGTAGGTCGGGCTATGACTCCCCTGAATGTATTGAGGCATTTAAAGAATACTTAGAGTTTTACACCCTCTACAAAATTCCTTCAGAGATACCAGCGTTGCAAGGTTTTATCGATGGTAGCCTTGCCATGGTGTTCCAATACTCGACTTTCCATCAAAACCTTATGAATGCAGCTCCCCAGATACTTGGCAAATGGAGCCTAGCCCAGGTTCCAGGAACAGAAACAGCTGGAAGACTAGACAGGACTGCAAATGCCGGTGGTCAAGCGATAGGTATCTTTGCAAACTCTACCAAGAAAGCTGAGGCATGGGAGTTTATTAAATGGTTTACATCTGACCCTATCCAGGTAACTATTGCTAATCGTATCATCAACGAAATTCCAGGTTCCTTTTATATGCCAGCCAACAGAGCTGCGATCATGATGATGGATATGGACAAAGAAACCCTTACGCTTTTTTGCGACGCCCTAGAGGAAGGATCACGTTCAATTTATGGTCTAGTTGCTCCAAGAAACCGTAGACGCTACCTACAAATGGCAGTACAAAGATGCATTTTACAAGGAGAAGATCCAGAAAAATCAATTCGTCAAGCTGCAAACGAGCATAACGCGGAGATTGAAAAAAAGCAAATCGAGTATGATCGGTTTATTAAAAAACTCCTTGAGGCAAAATAATCCCTTGATAGCGAAAACAGAGACCTCCTACAAACTTACTTGTAGGAGGTCATTTTAATTATAGATTTATTAGATAAAAGGGACTTAGACTGTGACCTAAGAAGCGCTTTAGTTTTTACCCTCTCTTAAAGCCTCTCTTATTCCCTCAAAATAACTATGGCTTGTAATCAGCCTAACTACAAAACGAAGCCATAGTTTCCTACCTTTTTGTTCAATTTTTCTAAGATATTTCTCAGTAGATGGCTTTTCAGTCCAACCACCAAGAGAAAGTAGACGATCTAACCCAAACCAAAAAGGAGAGATCATAGTCTGAATCTTGACCTTTCTTATCGGGTGTTTTTGGTAATAGAGTACTGCAGTATGCCCTCTTTCTCTTTCTCTTCTCTTCCATTTATGGAGATCTGTCACAACTAATTTTGGCTTATAATGATAGCCTTTAGCATTTGGAACTTCAATCTTTTGCAAGCCCTTTTTCCTTAGTCTAAGACCAAACTCGAGATCCTCCCAGCCATACTCTCTAAAATCCTCATCAAAAAGGCCAGCATCAAAAAGATGCTTTCTATAGATTGAAGCATTTCCTGTTGCAAAAAAGGCTCTCGCAATATCAGTTACCTTTTTCTCTGCCTCTGTAGGGTTTTCTAGATCGTTGGTGTGAATTACAGGACCATGGCCAATCAGATTATCTTTTGTGTGAGATCTGTAATGTGCCTCCACAAATTCTGGGGAGGGATAGATATCACTATCCATAAAAATGATTAGATCCCCTCTAGAGATCCTAAGACCACTGTTTCTAGCTCCACTAGGACCTTGGTGTTTGACCGAAATAAACACTACCTCAACAGGTGGATCTAGCTCCTTTAAGCTCTCAAAGGTCCCGTCTGTAGAGCCATCATCAACTATTACTATCTCAAATTGACACTCAGTCTCCTGTTTAAATAAACCACTAAGGACTTTGTGCAAAATATCTTTGCGATTATAAGTTGGAATAAGTACTGTTACGTCAACCCTATCTAAGGCGGGCCCTCTTTTTTCTATAGCCTTCTCCACTAACTTACACCTCTTTTTTCGGTGAGCTTATCCTTCAATGATAAAAGGCAGGAAAGATCCTGCCTCTATCTTGTTCTTTCCCTTTCAAGATCCGCTTCAACCATTGCAGAAATAATCTGATCAAAATTTACTTTGGGCTCCCAGCCAAGCTCTTTTTTTGCCAAAGAGCTGTCTCCCATAAGAAGGGGTACATCGGCAGGTCTTATCATATTTTCATCGATAACGACATAATCTTGATAATCTAAACCTACAACCCCGAATGCCTTAGCTACCAAATCCCTTACTGAGTAGGTTTTCCCTGTTGCTATAACATAGTCCTTAGGTTCTTTTACCTGAAGCATTCGCCACATTGCTTCAACATACTCAGGTGCATAACCCCAGTCACGTCTAGCATCAAGGTTACCAAGAAAAAGTTTTTCCTGCTTTTTCAAAGCGATCCTGGCAACTGCTTTTGTAACTTTTCTAGTTACAAACTCCTCGCCTCTTCTCGGGGATTCATGGTTAAAGAGAATACCTGAGCAAGCAAACATCCCATATGATTCTCTGTAATTTTGGGTCATGTAATGAGCAAAGGCTTTAGCTGCTCCGTACGGACTTCTTGGATGAAACGGCGTGGTTTCTTTCTGTGGAGTCTCTAAAGCTAGACCAAAGAGTTCAGAGGTCGAGGCTTGGTAAAATTTAACTTTGGGATCGTACTGATGGATGGCCTCTAACATTCTTAAAGCACCTAGACCTGTCACGTCCGCAGTTAAAATAGGCTGAGTCCATGAGGTTGCAACATAAGACTGTGCTGCTAAATTATAGACCTCTATGGGATTGGCCTTTTTTAATGCTAAATAAAGCGAGCCTGAATCAGTTAGATCTCCTTCTATTAGTTCAATTTTATCTAAAAGATGTTCTATGCGCCAATAGTTCTTTGTACTTAACCTTCTTACAAGGCCATAGACTTTGTAGCCCTTACTAAGCAATAGTTCCGCAAGGTAGCTACCGTCTTGTCCTGTGATACCAGTAATTAGTGCTCTCATATTACCACCTCTTAAAAGAGGCTTGCCGCAAGCTTAGGCAAGCTTTCTTATCTACTTAATTATGCGCCAATTACTGTAAATCCTCTCTAGGGTTTTAATTTGGCCATTTAAAGCTACTTCAAGGACAATTTTAGGATTATCTGGGGTTAATAAAACGCTTGTTTCATAACTGCCAGGGGAAGTTTCTTCTAATACGTCCCCGTTAAGAGTTACCGTAGAACCCTTTTCAGTATAGAGTTGTAGAGAGACCACAGTATCTCCATTGAGAGGAGAATTCTCATCTAATGAAGTTACTAGTAAAGCTTTAGGGCCTCTGTCCAACTCTACAATCTCTCTTAAGAGCCTTTCGCGGGCTTTGTAAAGCTCTAGGGGATCATCGGTGTAATTGGTTAAAGATCGCATAACAGAGCCTGTAATCTCTTTAGCGCGGTATTTTTCGTCGATAGTTACGTTTAATTCCTTTGCTATCTCCTGCGTTTTTTTAGCATGTAATAGTAGATACTCATAGTCTTCTATACCTTCACGCATCGCCTCATAACGCATAGAAGAGACTATACTATTTTCAGTAGGATAAACTATCCAACCATCACCAGGGGCAAAACCAACTTCAAAAGCGTTCCACCAATTGTATCCCCAGTGGAGATACCCCGGGGCATCATAAAGGAAGTTTGCCCAGTGGAGTATCCTCGTCTTATATAGAGGATAATCTAAAAGCCGATTTGGGTAGTTACCTTGAGGAAGCCAGCAGGTATAAAACCATAGTTCGATTTTTCCGTCTTCTTGTTCTTTTAACAGCCTATTTTTATTTTGATCAAAGTAGTCTAGTTGTGGAATTGCAACATCTAGATAATCGCTTAGATCCGTGTAGTGGAGGGCTTCCATCAGCTTGAGATCAGGAGCTTGGCGTCTAATCTCTCTAGCTAGTTCTATCCATGAAGAGTAGTTATAGGTAGTAGGCTCATCAGCTACGTGTGCATAAGAGACCTCAAGCCAGCCTTTTTCTCTCAAATGCTCTTGAATAAGATGCATATACTCTCCAAGAGGTACCTCTCTTGTAGTTTTTAAGTTTACATCATAGGCTTGTCTTTTGATGTAGGCAAAATCACTATTCCATTCTCCGACCCTTGCTCCAATATGGCTTAATTCAATATATTTAAAGCCCTCTTTAAAGAAGGTTTCTATCCAGCGGTCAAAGTCTGTAAAATCCCCTGTAAGCTCTCCTTTGTCATTATACCTTAGGCTAAATAGATCAAGTGGCGTCCAAACCATATTTTGTCTATGTTCTGCCATCTTCTTTGCATAGTAGTCTATAATTTGCCAAAACTCCTCTGAATACTTGATTACTTTGTTATGAGTTACAATATAATTTGGCTGAAACCAAATAGTTACCTTCAGATTAGTCTCATCTGGCAGGCTAACTGGAAGCACTTCTATTTCTATAGGGACCTCTCTTTTAACACCTAGATTTTCTAAGATTACGTTCCCTAGGTAGATTCCCTCAGGTGTGTCTTTGGGAACAAAGAATTGTAAGTAGACAGCCTTAGTATAGTCTTTTGGTATATTTACAACTCTTTTTTCGCTTAAGATATCTGGCATATCCTTCGGGGCTTCTATTAGTAGTGCTTTTGGGGTCTGTGTGGAGTTTTGAGTCATATTCCAAGTCTCAATAAAGTTGTATTTAAAATGCTCTTTAGAAATAACATTTCCTGTATCTTTGTTAGTTAGATCAGTAAAGCCGATTTCTAAAGGGTTAATTGGCTCATTTGATCTTACAGCAAGCTGCATAGATGCAGTCTGATTCGTTCCAGTTAAAGCTTTAACTGTACAATCTTTTGTAGCAGTATCAGTGGTAAAGATATACTGTGCGCTATGGCTTAGCCAAATGGAGGCGTTTTCTAAGACTGTAGCGTCTTTTTCTGGAGCAAACTCGCCCATCATCTTAATCAACTCCGAGCTAGTTATCTCTGGCTTTTGCATAGTGCCAGAACACAACACCTGAGCCCAATTAGAATCGTCAAAATCAGCTTTTTCCCAGCCTAAACACTCTCTGTTTGCTGCTCTCCAAGTGTTATCTGTGCCAAAGACAACATCATTGTCGATATCTACTACCCTAACTAAAAGCGGTTGTATCTCTTGATCTATGCTAGCACTTACCTTAATTGCTAAAACATTCGTGCCGCTTTTTAGAGAGTCTGCTAGCTCAATACTTCCAAGTATCTCTTCAGGATAGATGGTTCGCATTTTTTCTCCGTTTATATAAACTGTAGTTTCATGATTTGCAACGATTCTTGCCAAAAGGGAATACGGGATTTCTTCTAGATTAAAGACCGTTCTAAAATATCTAGATTCACCTTTTATGCCACCTGCATCTGGAAACCAGATCCAACTTGGATCACTTGCCTTGAGAATACCAGAAGAAGCAAAAAGCAAACCAATAAGAAGTAAGACCTTCCAGTATTTAGTCATACCTACTCCCTCCTTCATTGTGGCACTTAATTGCTTCATAATTCAGAAAGTTATTCCTTCCTGGTCTGTGAAAATTATTTAAAAAGCTACCTGCATCAAAAATGCAGGTAGCAACGATTAATAAACTATTAGTCCTTTTTTGGCACATAGTGAAAGTTAAAGCTGATTTTTGTATCTTTGGTAAGTGGAAGCTTAAAGACCAATCGTTGATTTGGCATTGATCTGTTATATTCCCTACTTACATAACCAACTAAAACTTCTGGTCTTACATCGCTATCGTGCTCTATCGCTAAATATCTCATTGTACCAATATGCTGAAGAATTACCCTTTCAGGTGTTAGCTTTAAAGGTGTAAAACGAGGGCTGAGGCAGAAAAATAGCTGCAGCTGATGCTCCTTCCCATCTAAAACTTGGTATTCATCAACGACAGTACATGCGCCTTGAGCTAGGTTTACTTTTCTTGTGGCTTTAATTCCACCTAACTCAAGCTCGGCTATAATGCTATCGTCCTCGATCTGGCCAGAACCGTCAAATGTTCCAGCATAGCTAAAGCTGGATGTGTAGATGCCCTGATGGGTATCGTCTACCAAAAAAGTACTGTGATAAGATTCGTCTTTCATCATTTTGCGCTCGAAATTATTTTCATTGTAGCGATAAGTCCCAGGGTCTGTTAAAACCTCTAAACCCCCAAGATGAAGAATGAGGCCAAGCTGGTCACAGTGACTATGAGGATGGCCTGATCTCGTGCTTTCTGAATAATACAAGCCAAACTCGCCAGCTCTTATAAAGGCATAATCTTTGCCTTCTTTGAGTACATAGTGGCCAGTATCTGGAAAGGAAAATGCTCCAGAATCTGCAAACGGCTTATCTACTTCCTTAAAACTTCCTAAATAAAAGAAAGCTTCTGGATCTACTTCATGAAGCGATTTAACTGTAATCCCAAGCGTTGAGGCTAATTGGAAAAGATATTCTGTTTCCCAAAAATCATCCGGTCTATGAATGAGAACCTCATTACTATTATCGCCAAGTATTGGGAGATGTCCTTTTGGGGTTAATAAAGCTGCAAAATAATTTAAGCTTCTCTCAATTGCTTTTAAAACAAAATCAGGTGCTTCTAAACCATTACATTCCATAGTTAAACCTAAAATAAGTAAAGCTTCTACGCAGAGTCTATGATAGCTAGTACTTTGCTCAGCAAAACCACCGTCTTTATAAATTAACTGAGCTGTGGTCTCTTCCAATCTCTTAAACCAGATATCCGCTTCATTCATTCTTCCAAAATACGCATGACAAAGGCAGATAGTAACGAGTGAAACTAGCTTGTGATTGTTACGTGGATTTTCGTATTCATCAATTAATAGTTTTTCTTGCTTTCTAATGTACTCGTTAACTTTTTTATAAAAGCTTTCACTTAAAAGGCTAGATCCGTTAGTTAGATCAAGCCAAAAAAACCAGCTAATCATTCTCTGGCAAATATGCACATGACCTATCCAACTGACTCCGATCCAGTCATCTGTCTGGTCTAGCCACTTTTCAATAAAAGCTTTACTATTTATAAGATACTTGTCATCCTTGGTTAAGCGGTAAGCTTTACCTGCATCAACTAGAAAGTAATGCTTCATGTATTCCCAAACAAATTTTACATCAGCAGGTGCAGCTCCAGCTTGAAAAGAGTACTCTTTATAGTGTTTTTGAGGCCATTTTGCACCTGTTGTAGGGTCGATGTTATCAAGTAGCTCAAAAAGACTACATTCAATCCCAAAAACATCAACCTTACCATTTACAAATAGATCTGCGTTTCTTATGACATTCCAACTGTACTCCCAATAGTCTTTATTGAATTTTTTAATAAATTCATCCTCAAATCTATTGGGGTAAACCTTTAGCAAACAAATCACCTCGAAAGGTCTCTTTCGCCAAAGGTTGCTTTACTCCCTCTCTTATGCAACTGAAAATTTGTGTATACACAGAGACTTATTAACACGAAATATTCATGCCTTACCTAAGAATGACAAGCAGTTTCAAAAGTGCCACTAAAAGTTTACAGCCTTGCTCGATTCTACTAACGCTTCTTTAGCTGTAAGTCTTTCTTTTATGAATGGTCATCGATTGCATACAAAAGGGGACTCTTTTAAAGAGCCCCCTTTTTACACTAAAATGCAATTCTAGCTGCTGCCCCAATTCCTAACTCATCACCAGTTGCGTGTGGTCTTGTAAATCCCTCAATAGCTGCTTCTATGACAAAAAGCTTTAGCCCTGCTCCTACTTTGTAGCCAAAACGGCTATACCTTGTATCATAGGTAACAGATGCTTTTAGAGGTAATACCCAAAGGAGAGTTACATCTGTTCCTGCAGATATTGTAATGTACGATGACTTATCTGCTAGAGTAGTCTGTCTACCTTCACCGTACAATTTCAACCAGTTAAAGACATCGTATCTTGCGCCAACTTTTAAGGTTAGAGGTAGTTTCTGGGAAACTTGTCCAGTTACAGGAGTTCCTAGATTAGTTAGATCAATGGATGCACCATCGGTCTCTTCTAGTTCCTCTAAGCTGACATACCTAAAGTTTGTCCAATTGACTTGACCTTGCATACCATCAATTGCAGCTGCAAAATAAAGCTTTTCAGTGGGTCTAACCAAAAGCCCAATATCAAAAGCTGAACCTTTAGCAGAGTCAGAAATGAAGAGATTACCAGTAAATTCAGCTTCAGTACTTGCTTCGTCTTCTGTATAAACAGATTCAAAAGCAATATCACTATCAGCTACAACGTAAAC